>BNUC01000049.1 GCA_025997075.1 Betaproteobacteria bacterium
ACAGTTTGCCAGGTCGCCAGCTTTCCGCATAGTTTCAATGGTTTACATTCAGATGAAACTATCCTTGATGATTAAGTAAGTGCCATTCCCTTTTATCCCTTTTTACGTTTTTTTCACCCTTCCTTCACGTTCTCCTGACTGGCTGGCGGCAAGAATCACGGCATCGCGTTTACGGAATGTCAAGGAATGTTTTCGTTCGCCACCACGCCGCCTATCGACTGGTTCGGGCTGGGCTGGCTGTACCTGTTTTTCTGGTATTTCTCCGGCATCACGCAGACCCTGCTGATTCGCACTTCGAGATTCACGGGACTTCGTAGCACTCTTTACATGAGCCTCATATGGCTCACTCCGGTTTTATTGTTTCCCGCCGCGACAAAAGAGATCAGCGCAGGCATCGGAATCGTCCTCTGGGCAGCGTCGGTGGTCAGCTTGAGCTATTGGGCGATTTACAAAACGGAATTTTCCCAGAGTGTCGTTTTTACCATTTTTGAATCCAATCCCGAGGAATCCAAAGAATACCTGAGCCAGTACGTCAATCTTTCTCTACTCGCTGGAATTGCCGTTTACACTTTGGTTGCTGTCCTGCTCTGGAATCAACTGCGTCCGGTTTATCTGCCGCTCCGTTATGCGATTGGCGTGTCAGTCGCTGTCTTGGTCATCAATTTCGTCGAACCCTACCTCGACTATTTTCGCGGCAAGACCAATTTCGAAAGCGGCACGAGCAAGTTGTTCCGGCGCATGGAACCCGCCGCTCCCTGGCAATTGGTGGTGGGCTATCTGCAATACCGGATGCAGCTCGGCAACGTCAGAAAGCTCCTCGCCAAAAATGCTTCCCTGCCGCCGCTGGAAAATCTCGTCGATGCCAATGGCGACGCGCCGCGCACATTGGTGCTGGTCATTGGCGAATCCACCACGAGCCAGCGCATGAGCTTGTATGGCTATCCGCGCAAAACCACGCCCCGTCTGGACGCGCTGAAGGAAACAGGGGAATTGTCCGTTTTCAGGGACGTTATTGCCTCGCGCGTCTATACCGTCGAAATGCTGCAACAGGCCTTGAGTTTTGCCAATCAGGAGGAACCGGATCGCTTCCTGACCGAGCCGAACCTGATGAACCTCATGAAACAGGCGGGTTACCGGATTCACTGGATCACCAACCAGCAAACCATGACCCACCGCAATACCCTGATGACCATGTTTTCGCAGCAAGCCGATGAAACGCGCTACCTGAACCAGAACCGCGCCCAAAACGCCTCTTCGCCGGATTCCGTCGTGCTCGATCCATTTACCGAAGCATTGGCGGATCCCGCGCCGAAAAAATTCATCGTGGTGCACCTGCTTGGAACGCATTCAAAATATTCCCTGCGCTACCCGGAAGAATTCGACGTGTTTACCGGACGCGAGCATGTTCCTGAAAATTTGACGGACAAGCAGACCGCCATTTTCAACAGCTATGACAACGCCGTGCTGTATAACGATTTCATCGTCTCTCGCCTGATCGAGATTTTCTCGAAAAACGAGCCCAACGGTTTTTTGCTCTATTTTTCCGACCACGGCGAGGAAGTGTTTAACGATCCCGCCCATGAAACGCTTGGGCGCAACAAGAGCAAGCCCACCGTAGACATGTACGCCGTCCCGTTTGCACTGTGGATGTCGCCCGAATGGAAAAAAACGCATCACTCCGATTTCGCTTCGATGCTCGACCGCCCCTACAGCAACGCCCGCTTCATTCACACCTGGTCGGATCTGGCGGGTTTGCGCTATGACCGTTTCCAGCCCGAATCAAGCCTCGTCAACACCGCGTTCCGACAGAAAAAGCGCTGGATCGGCAATCCGGACATTCCCAGGGACTTGCGAGATTTCGACACGCTGGAACGCTAATCACTCACTATCCTTGCCCACCTTTTCCGAGGCTGTTTTCCCCGCCATACCGCTGCAGGCCGATAAATGAGGCTGGTACGCTTCATACGATATTCCTCCCTGCACCTTCGTTGACTTCCTGAGCCCGAGTGTTCTGTTAAAGCCGACTTTTCAGCAAGGAAGCGCATACATGACTCTGTTCGTTCGCCAGGGGATGATGTTCAGCTACTTCAAGAAACTGTTTGCCCTATTTTCCACAGTTGAAGTGAAAAGGCAATTTCGTCATGGCTATGGCGAAACCGCACTTCGATTTGAATCAATTATCAAGAGGCAAGCAGTGTACCGGCTTCCTTATAATCACCGCTTTCCAACCACCTGCCCCAGAAGCCTCAACTGTTCCGGCAAACAAACCTGCTTCAGGTCGTAGTGATCGACAATGGTCTGGCGGGCATTCTCACGTACTGTGCGGAATGCTTCCGGGTCAAGCAGCGGGGCGATAACACGCTCAGCGATTTCTCCCGGTTTGAAGAAATCCACCAGCAGTCCGTTCTCCCCATCGCGGATCACTTCCTCGACCGGCGCTGTTCTGGAACCGACGACCAGGCATCCGGCCGCCATCGCTTCGAGCATCGACCACGATAGAACAAAGGGATAGGTCAGGTAAACATGGACGCGGGAGACTTGCAGCACTTTAATGAAAGTCGGGTACGGCACTTTGCCCAGGAAATGCACCCGGCTCATGTCGAGACAGTCACCCAATTCATCGAGCATCTTTTCTTCAGACGGTCCGCCGCGCGGGCAACTTCCTGAGCATTGAGTATTCCGGCCTCGATGCCTGTGAGGTAGTGATGCAAATGAGGTGTGATCTTGCGCTGTGGGTGATAGACGATTTTCCTCACACCGCGCAGGTCATCGTCCTTGCGCTGAGAAATGCTGACGACCCGATTACCGGGCTGCGCGGCCAGATGGCGGGCGAGTTGCAGGTACTGACCGGGAAAGTTCTGATGGACAAAGAGGATGTTCATCCTGCAAACCTCAATTCAAACATGACGGACAACCCACCCGCTCTTACAAAATACCCTGGATTCCCGCCTTCGCGGGAATGACGATGAGATTGTCTCTATTTGACTTGAAAACGCTCCAGGCAATAAAAATTGATCGGAAACACGCGTGACCCGAGATATGCGATGTCGGGTGACACTGCGTTCACCTGAAGATCATCCGATGGATACAGAATTATCGTCATCGGTTCCATTGCCTGCTTTCGTGGAAACGGGTTCAGAACGAGTTCAGCCAAGTTCCGTGTATTTACGACTCGACCCGAAGCACTTTTCGACGGGGTATTTGAGCGCATTCTTCTCAAGTTTCGCCGCCGCTGCGCGCAGCAGATCGAAACCGCCTTTCGCGGCGATCAACAGCAGGTAAAGCAGGACATCGGCGCATTCGTCCCGAAGCGCTTCCATTTGTCTGTCATCTTCGGGCATGGCGGCGATTTCGGGGTCGCTTTTCCACTGCGTCAGTTCCAGGAGCTCGGACGCTTCGAGATTGAGCGAGACAATCAAGTTGCGCAGGGTGTGGAATTGCGCCCAGTTGCGCTCATCGCGGAATGTCATCAGCGCTTGCGTTAGTTCCTCGATATTCATCGTAAAACAAACTCCGGTTGAAACCCTGCCCGTAAGAAAGGTGGGAGCCCTACCCCGGCCTGAAGGCCGGGGTTTCGGCGACTGTTTTGGGAGGGGATGCAAACCCCTTCCAAAACACGTTAGACCGACAGGCCTGAAGGCCTGTCGCTAATTTCTTGCTGGTAACGCCTCTGTGGTGAATGGTCTTTATCAGAAAAAGCGTTGCAGGGTTTCCGACGGCAGCGTCATGCCGGTGGCGTGCGCGCGGGCGAGCAGTTCCCAGTAATAGCGGTAGGAGGCCCGGTCGTGCAGCAGTCCCTCGTGAGCGATCGGCGCCCAATCCTTGTCCTGCGCGGCCATGACGATGGCAACGGCTTTTTCGACCTCGGAAAAATCGGGGCGCATGGCCTCGACGATCGGGATAATCTGTTTGGGGTGGATGCTCCACATGCGCAGGAAACCGAATTCGTTCCGGGCGCGCAGCGCATCGTTACGGATCACGTCGAGATCCTTGAGTTCCGTGGTGACGTTATGCGACGGCACCACGCCGTTACCGAGAGCCGCCATGGCGATCTCGCATTTGGCGCGGGTCACCAGCGGATGACTGAACTGGCCGGGACTTTTCATCGCCGATCCGGGAATGGCGCCGTGATGGGCGGAGACAAAATCCATCAGGCCGAAATCGAGCGACTCGACCCCCGGCAGGGCGGCGATCTCCCATACCTCGTGCAACGCGCCCAGGGTCTCGATCAGCACATGCACGGGAATCTCGCGCGCAAGGCCGATCCGTGATTCGACGCTACGCAGATAGGCGATTTGCGCGCGGACATCTCCGGCAGCGCGTGGTTTGGGCAGGGTGATAAACGGCAGGCGGGCGCCGGCGACCGACACGATAATCTCGATATCCTGTTGCCAGTGCGCGTGGGTGAAATCGTGCACCCGGACGGCGACACGGCTGTAGCGGTTATCGCCGCTCATGATGAGGCCAGCCGCCATTTCGGCGTGTTCGCGCTCCGCGCCGGCGTGGGCGCCATCCTCGCAATCGCAGGTAATGTCGAAGATCGGCCCCAGTTCGTTCTGCAACTGGAGCGCCTTCTTCATCAACTTTTCGGAACCCGCGTAATGGTCGACAGCGGGCAGGATGGGAAAAGGCTTTTCGCCGGGGAAAAGAACATCGCCGGGATGTCGCATGACAGGTTCCTGAAATGGAAAAAAAGAATTTTACCATTCCGGCCTGACGCCCAATACTCCGTTTTCATTGCCTGCACGAAAACGTGAAACGCTCTGATCCGGCTCTTGAATCCCCATGCCAAGGGAGTTCAGCGCTCAGTTGTCCTGCAACAGCGTCAGTTCCTCGTTGGTGTGCCGCAGGCGGACCGACAGTTGCCGGGCGAGCTTGGTCATCAGGACCAGGGCGACGCGTTTGTGCTGGTCGGCAAGATAATTGAATTTTTCCAGCGACAGGATGTACATGTCGCAATCACCGATGGCGATGGCGTCGTTGGCGCGCGTACGGAAGTCGAGAAATGCCTGTCCGCCGAGGAAATCACCGCGCCCATAAGTGGCGATGTGCTTGGGCGCGCCGCCACGCCCGATGGAGCCGACCACCTTGACTTCGCCCTTGCGGATAAGTAACAAATCGTTGCCGTGGTCACCCGTGGAGAAAATCGTTTCTCCGGCCTTCCATGAACGTTTTTCGAGGCAGGCTTCCAGATCCACCAGGGTATCCGGTTTGCTCTCCTTGAACAGTTCGATTTCGTGCAGCTCCAGCGGCGGCGGATCGTCGGCGTTGGCACTCTGACTGTCGCTGAGCAGGCTGCTTTCGACCCATTCGATGGCCGACTCCAAGGTCGGCAGGTACTGAATCGTCCCGTCGTTCGAACGCAGACCGGCCAGTTCCAGAAATTCGCGCAGATTGCGCCCGTTGGGCAGGCGCTCGTGCACATTCGAGAACAGGAGCGGGACGTTGCGTTCGGCCAATACATCGCGAACCTGGTTGAGCATATAGGTCGCGGTGACGTCGACCGATTGCACGCGCTGCAGGTCGAGGATCAGGTATTCGGTGCTCGCCAGTTCCGGTTCGATCGTGCGGTAGAGCTGATGCGCGGTGCCAAAGAAAAGGCTGCCCTGCAGTTCGAAGATGACCGCCGAATGGCCCTTCTTTTCCAGGATGCGCATTTCGTGCTCGGGGCGATACCAGGTGGAGGAGCGTTCGCCGACGAAACTCTTGCGGCGCACGACCGTGCCGCCGACCTGTTCGCGCAGAAAAAGCACGATCGACAGGATGACGCCGACAGCCGAAGCCGCGATCAGCCCGATGGTCAGGGCACAGCCGACGACGGCGAGCACCACGGAAAAATCGACGATGGTCGATTTCGATTCGAGAAAGCGCATCGGATCGGTGTCGATCATGCGCAGACCGACGACGATTAGCACGCCGGAGAGGGTCGCTACCGGAATCCAGGCGACGAAGGAGCCGAGCGCGAGCGCGGCGATGACGGTCGTCACGCCTTCCACCACGCCGGAGACGCGCGTTTGCGAGCCGGAGGAATAGTTGACCATGGTCGCGCCCATCGTGCCGGCTCCGGGCATGCCGCCGATCGCCGAAGCCGCGATGTTGGCGAGGCCCTGGGCCGCCAGTTCGCGGTTTGAGTCGTGGCGCGAGCGGGTCAGCCGGTCGAGGATGACGCAGGTTTTCAGCGTGTCGATGCACAGCAGGACGGCCAGCGTCAGGGCGCCGCTCATCAGTCCCGCGACTTGCGAGAGCTTGAGTTCGCCGATCTGGTTCCAGCGGTCGGTGATGAGGGCGATGTAACCTTCGCCGGTGGCGCCGAGCGAGCCGATGACCAGGGTATTGCCTTCCAGTTGCCGCAGGGACGGATCGACGAGGGCGATGCCGGCGTAGGTCAGCGCGCCGCAAACGATGCCGACGATGGTGCCGGGGATTTTTTTGAACACCTGGCCGGAGAACAGCATCGCCAGAATGGTGACAATGCCGATGGTCAGTCCGCGCCAGTCCCAGCGGTCCGGCGAGAACAGCACCTGATGCCAGTAATCGTTTCCTTCGACACCGGCCAGCTTGGGCAACTGGCTGCCGATGATGATCAGGCCGACGCCGCTCATGTAACCGCTGACGACCGGATAAGGGATGTAGCGGATCAGGCGGCCGATACCGAGAAAGCCGATCAGTATCTGGATGGCGCCGGTGAGAATGCCGAGCACGGTGAGCATCAGCACGATGCTGGACGGAGCGACGCCCTGGGATACGAGTTCGATGGCGAAGGCCGAAAGCACGGCGGCGGCAGGCGCGCAAGGCGCGCTGATCAGGCGGTCGGTGCCGCCGAAAGTCGGAGCGATCAGCCCGAGGGCCATCGCGCCAAGGACGCCGGCCAGCGCGCCGAACGCGGCGTAGTGCGGAGCAATCGCGGCATACACGGTGACGCCGAAAGCCACCGAGGCCGGCAAGGCCACCAGCATGGCGGCGAAACCACCCCAGAAGTCACCTGTATGGCGCGACCAGGCGCCGGACAATTCGCGCATGTTCTATTTCTTCATTCCGGGTGGTTGATGAGTTGTTCGGTGCCTGCATCGCCCGAATCCTCGTTTTCGGGAAGCGCGTCGTAACCGATGCTCGACACCTGCGTATTGATCCAGCGCATGTCGGCGATGAGGTCCAGGTGCGCCGAACTGCTTTCCAGCGCATTCGAAACGCCCTGGCTGAGTCGGCCGATATGCCGGCGCGAGCTGTCGTGGCACATCGACTTGAAATCCCGCTTGCGCTGCACCAGCACGCCCGCGGTCGCCGGCTGCCAGGCCATGATGACTTCCGCCGCGAGCTGGGTGTTGCCGATCAGGAAGTGGAACAGTTTGTCGAGTTCTTCCTTGCCTTCTTCCGAGAAATGCTTGCCGTTCTTTTTCATGTCGTCGGGAATGCCGAGCATGGTCTTGCAGATGACATCCCCGGCGTTCTCCAGGCTGGCGGTGTAACGCAGCAGGGCGGTGATTCGCCGCAGATCCGGGTCATCGCCCCCCTTGCGCGTGAGGTCGACCGCGTAGGCGCGCACGGCCTTGAAGAGCGCGTTGACCTTCTCTTCCATGCGCACGATCTCCTGGGCTTTGTCGCCATTGCCGGAAATCAGCATGTCCAGAGTCATTTCGAGCATGGTTTGCACCGTGCCGAGAATCCGCAAGACCTCGCGCGAGAGCGCGGTGACGGGACGGATGTCGGTTTTTCCGGCCGTCTCCGTTTGGCCGGGGATATATTTCGGGCCGATATCGTCCGCCGCCTTGGCGGGTTCGACGAACAGGCGTTCGAGGAGCCGGGCCGTCGGCCCGGCCAGCCCGGTGAACACGACAATCAGCGCGCAGTTGAAAAGGATGTGCAGGAGAACCACGCGGAAGCCCGGAAGTCCGGGCATCACTTCGTACAGGCCGGCAATCAGCCGCAAACCGATGAAGCAGGTCACCACGCCAATCAGCTTGAACAGGCCATTGCCGACGACGATACGCCTGGCGGCGGCGGCCTGATGCCAGGTCATGACAATCGGCGGCGCGGCATTGCCCAGATTGATGCCGAGGATGGCCGCCAAGATGAGCGCCGGGTCGGTGGTGATCCCGGCCTGTACCAGCGAAGCCCAGAACAGCAGGATGGCGATCGAGGAATGGGCCAGCCAGGTCAGGATGGCGAAGAGCAGCGCGGCGATCAGCAACTCGTCGCCCAGCGAGGAAATGATGATGCGGATCAGCTCGCTTTCGGCCAGCGCGGCGGAAACCTGGTTCATGAAAGTGAGCGCGATGAGGATCATGGCGATCCCCAGGCAGATGCGTCCGAACTGCTTGAAGGGGGAATCAGTGTCGCTGTAGATCGAATGCAGCAGGAAGCCGACGAACATCAGGATCGGCCAGAGCGCCTTGAGGTTCAGCGTGAGCAGGGCGGCCACCACCGCGCTGCCGGCGTCGGCGCCCAGCAGCAGGATGAGTCCATCGACCACGGGAATGGCGCCGACGGCCGCCAGACCGGAAGCGAACACGGCCACGGCGATCGAGCTTTGCAGGATGGTCGCGGCGCCCGCGCCGGTGAGCAGCGCAATCAGGCGGTTGTTCAGGACGCGCGGCAAGGTGCGGCGGATTTGCGTGCCGTAAACGCGCATCACCCCGGTGCGCGCCATGCGCACGCCCCACAGCAGCAAGGCCGCCGCGCCGAGGATGACGGTCAGTTCGTAAGTGCCTGATGAACCCTGCATGGGGTCTCCTGGAGCGAACCGAGGTCGTTGATCACGAGCGTCGGCTGGCGTAAAAGTCCCGGCAAATCCTCGCGTTTTGCTTCGCCGGAGAGTACCAGAATGAAGTCGATGCCGGCGTTTTCGGCCAGCACCTTGTCGGTGCTCAGGCGATCGCCGACCATGACCATTTCTTCCCGCCGGAAGCGTTTGAGCAGCGGCGAAAGAATGAGCGTGTTGGGTTTGCCGAAGACCACTTCGGGCAGGCGGCCCGTGGCGCCCTCGTACAGCCGGACGAAGCTGCCGACGTCCGGCAGCGGCCCCTTCAGCGAGGGGCAGACCATGTCCGGGTGCGTCGACAGAAATCGCACATCGGGACGCTGCAACAAGAGGCAGGATTCGCAGAGCTTCCGGTAAGTGAGTTCCGTATCGTAGGCGAGAACGACCGCCTGACAATCCTCGCCGGTGGTGAAAACGATGTCCGGGATGCGCTCTTTCAGGTAAGCCTGGAAACTCGAATTCCCGACCGGATAGATATGATGGAGATCGTGTTCCAGCAGGTAATCCGTCAGCGGCAACAAAGGCGAGAGAATTCTTTCGAGCCCCACCTTGATGC
Organism: Betaproteobacteria bacterium; assembly: GCA_025997075.1. Taxonomy (GTDB): domain Bacteria; phylum Pseudomonadota; class Gammaproteobacteria; order Burkholderiales; family Rhodocyclaceae; genus Propionivibrio. Next base: position 9,315 of record BNUC01000049.1, read on the forward strand.
CAAATCCGGCGAGCTTCCTGATGTAGTCGTCCAGATTTTTCGAGGTGTTGTTGGTCAGAAAGAAAATCTCCCGTTTTTCCAGGTTACGCAGGATGAAGTCAATCGTTCCCTGAATAGGGCGGTCACCGAGGTAAACCGTCCCATCCAGGTCGAAGACGAAACATTTTTTATTGCAGATATTCATCTCTTCGGGTTGAATGACATTCGACACGAAAGCCATGAAAGAGCCCGTTTCCGTGTCGAACGCGATTCTCCTATGTCAGCCACTTCATCGGCACAATGGACAACTGCGGGAAAAACAGCAGCAGGAGCAGCATGCTGACTTCCAGCAGCAGGAAGGGCAGCATCTTGCGCACCAGTTGCCCCATCGAGATGCCCGCCGAACCGCACACGACGAAGAGCACCGTGCCCACCGGCGGCGTGATGACGCCGATACCGACGTTCAATACGAACAGCAAGCCAAAGAAGTAGGGGTCGATGCCGGCCTGATAGATCAGCGGATAGAACACCGGCGCGAACAGCAGGATGTTCGGCGTCAGATCCATGACCATGCCGGCGGCGAACAGGAAGACCATGATCGCCAGCAGCAGCAGGGTCGGCGTCGGTATCAGCGGCGAGAAGAAGTCCGCCATCTGCAAGGGAATCTGCGCCAGGGTGATGAAGTAGCCGACCGCGGAAGCCGAGCCGACGATCAGCATCACCACCGCCGTGCTGCGCGCCGCGGTGGCGGAGACACGCAGCAACTTGCGGAACGACAGTTCGCGGTAGTAACACGTCGTCACCAGAATCGCGTACACCGCCGCGAAAGCGCCGCCTTCGGTCGGGGTGAAGATACCGAAGCGGATGCCGCCGAGCAGGAGTACCGGCAGCAGGAAAGCCGGCCAGGATTCCTTGATGATCTCAATGGACTGCTCGCGGGTGAAGGTGATGGTTTCCGTATAACCGTCGATGCGCACGATGAAAAACCACATGACCAGAAGGGAGAGGCCGATGAGCAGCCCCGGAAGCAGACCGATCATGAACAGTTTGGTGATCGACAGCTCCACCGTGGCGCCGAGCAGGATGAAATTGGCCGACGGCGGGATGATCGGGCCGAGAATGGCGCCCGAGGCAATGATGCCTCCGGCGCGGCCTTTGTTGTAACCCGCGTCCTTCATCATCGGATAGAGGATGCCCATCAGCGCGGCGGCTTCGCCGACGGAACTGCCCATCAGGCCCGCAAAAATTACCGCGGCAACGATGGTGGCATAACCGAGGCCGCCCTTGACACGCCCGATCATCAACTGGGCGAGCATGATGACACGCTTGGACAGACCGCCCTGGGCCATGATTTCACCGGCGAAGACAAAGAACGGGATGGCCATCAGCGGGTAGTTGTTGACCCCATCGACCATCGACTGCGGAATGGTCATGAAGTCGAAATTGGGCGACATCAGGTTGAAGCCGGACGAATGGAGCATCAGCACGATGGCCGAGAGCACCATCACCAGGCAGATCGGGATGTTGAGGAACAGGAAGAAAGAGAGGCTGCCGAGGAAAATGATCAGTTCCATGTTCAGAACTCCTTCGGCTTGCGTTTGAATTCCGCCGCCGGTCTCTTGATGGTTTGCCAGAGTTCACCCAGGCGGATGACGATTACGGCGAAAGCCATGACCGGTAGCGCGCCGTTGACGAAAGCCATGTTGACGCCGGTTGCTATCGTATAGGTGTCCATCGTCTGTTCAACCAGCGAGATGCCGCCGATGGCCAGCAGCACCAGCGCGCCCATCGCGAGAATCTGCGCGAAGATGTCCACGTTTTTTTTGGTGAGGCCGGAGAGTTTGCTGGTCAGCATATCGACCGCGATGTGACGGCCGCGATAGAAGCCTTCGATCGCGCCGAAGAAGGTGATGTACATGAACAGGAAGCGAGCCCACTCCTCGCTCGGCGGGAAGCTCGAACGGAAAATGTAGCGCAGCATCGCGTTGTAAAAAACCATTCCGATCATGCTCAGGAAAACGATGGCGCAGAACCACTGGAACGCCAGTTCGCCCTTGGTTTCTTCCGGCTCTTTGCCGGGTAAGAGTTCACTCATGTTTGAAAATCCTCACTGCCGGATATGAATTCCGGGACGCCAGCGTCCATAGATTAGACGCGTGACGCCCCGGAAACCCTGATCGAATGATCTGTTATCTGTATTGATTTACGCTGTCAAGAATTTCTTTGGCGTTGGGCACCGTCTTGTAGAACAACTCCCAGGTGCCTTCGCCGGCTTTTTTCAGCCCCGCCTTGAATTCGGCGTTCGGCTCGACGATCTTGCCGCCGCCCGCGGTGATTTCCTCGACCGCCTTCTTCTCGACTTCAACCGCCATCTTCCAGATATCTTCCGCCGAGCGATGTGCGGCGTCGTCGAAAATCTTCTTGTCTTCCGGCGGCAGGCCATTGTAAAAGTCGTTGTTGATGTATAGCCCGTGGATGACCAGAATGTGGCCCGACAGCGTGATGTTCTTGATCTTTTCGTACATCTTCACCGCAACGATGTCGGCCAGCGGGCTGTCGCCGCCTTCGATCGTACCCTGGTCAATCGCCGCCGGAACTTCGGCGAACGGCATCGGCTGGCCGCTTTGTCCGAGCTGTTTGGCGAATTCGAGATAAAACGAGATGTTCGGCACGCGCATGCGCAGACCCTTCAGGTCATTGATGCTGTTCACCGGGTTCTTGGTATAGAAATGGCGGAAACCGAGCGGGAAAGCGTTCATCAGGGTCAGGCCGGATTTTTCGGAAAAGCCCTTGGTAATCAGCTTGAATGTATCGCCATTCATCGCCTTGTGAGCATGGTCGAAACTGTCATAGAGCATCGGCGTCTCGAGCATGGCCATGGCCGGGAAGATCGAGGCCGTCTGCGTGCCGGTGGCGACCATCTGGATGATACCCTTGCGCATCTGCGCGATCTGGGCGTCTTCCTTGCCGAGCTGGTTGTTCGGGAAAACCTGCACGTCGTATTTGCCCTTGGAATCTTCCATGACGTACTTGGCGAACAGCTTCATGCCGATCGTTTCCGGTTCGCCATCGGGCTTCATGCCGGCGATCTTGACGACGATCTTGTCGGCGGCGTAAGAGGGCAGCGTCATGACGCCCAACATGGCCAGGGTGGAAAGAAGAAGAATGCTGCGTTTCATTGTGATCTCCTCATATATTGAGATAAAAACAACTGACTGCGACTGACTACGATAAAACTTTTCCTGTGTGTCGATGATACAGTAATGCCGGACCTCCAATGTTAAACCCAAAGAACCATTACTTCCACGCAATCAACGTAGCCCGCTGCTATGCGGGCTGCACAAGTCGTGTCGATGGTTCTCAGTCATGTTAAGCCTTTAATGTTAAAACTTGATTACACCTTAAATCGATTCGCGCAAGCGTTCCAAAGCCAATTCCGTCTCCTGCCGGCAACGCGCCTCGTCCCATTCATGTTCGCCGGCCATCAGTTCGACAACCCGCGGCACGACCGCTTGCGCGGCGGCGTTGTCCAGAAGGGCCAGCGGAATTCTGCGGGTGAGGACATCCGAGGCGCGTTCGGCCAGTTCATGGCGCGAGGCATAAACGACTTCCGCTTCGATATAGGGATGAGCGGGATGCAAACGGGTACGCAAGCCGCCTTCGGCCAGACGCGCCACGCTCATGGCCTGATCGCCGAAGGCGTTCTGGAGATGCTGGGCGATGTCCGCCTCGATGCCGTAATCCTTGGTCAACACCAGAAATATTTCGGAGGAGAAATGCTCCGCGCCGAACAGACGCAGATCAAGCGTTTTGCAGGGGCCGGACGGGGTAAGTCCGGCGCTGGTAACGGCTCTGTCGACGGCTTCCTCGGCCATCTTGCGGTAGGAGGTCCACTTGCCTCCGGCCATGGAGACGAGCCCCGACGGACTGACCATCAGCAGGTGTTCGCGGACCAGTTGCGCGGTACTGGCGTTTTCGTCGAATTTCACCAGCGGGCGCAGCCCCGACCAGGCCGACAGAACATCATTGCGCGTCACGGACAGGCTGAAATAACGGTTGATGTGACGCAGCAGATAGCCAATCTCTTCTTCGTGAGCTTTCGGATGCTCGACGATTTCGGTCGGCGTGTCGGTGGTGCCGATCAAGGCGTGTCCCTGCCAAGGAAGGATGAAAAGAACCCGACCGTCTTCCGTCTTCGGAATCAGCAGCCCGGTATCCGGCGGAACGAAGCGGCTGGCGAGGATGATGTGGATGCCCGAAGCGGCATTCAGCACTGGTTTGGCGGCGGGATCGTCCATCTGCCGGACGCGGTCGACGAAGGGGCCGGCGGCGTTGACGACGCAACGCGCGCGAATGACGAATTCTTCGCCGCTGATGCTGTCGCGTACCCGCGCTCCGCACAGGCGACCTTCTTTTTTATCGAGCGAAAGGGCTTCCACGTGGTTGGCGATCACGGCCCCGTGTTGCCGGGCGGTCAGCGTCAGCGTGATCGCCATGCGCGCGTCGTTGAACTGGCCGTCATAATAAATGACGCCGGCTTTCAGGTTTTCGGCCCGCAGCATCGGAAAACGCCGGAGCGCCTCCGCGCGACCGACGAGGCTGCTCCTGCCAAGCCCCAGCTTGCCCGCCAGCAGGTCGTACATCACCAGTCCGGCGTAGACGTAAGGCACTTCCCACCAGTGATACAGCGGCGTGACCAAAGGCACCCGGTGAGCCAGGTGCGGCGCGTTTTTCAGGAAAATACCCCGTTCATGCAGGGCTTCCCTGACCAGGTGGTACTGCGCCCGGTCGAGCTTCTTCACCGCCATTTCCAGATAGCGCACCCCGCCGTGAACCAGCTTCGTGCTCTTGCTGCTCGTGCCTTCGGCGATGTCGTTCTTCTCCACCAGCGCGACTTTCAGCCCGCGGCTGGCCGCATCGACGGCGATACCGCACCCGGTCGCCCCACCCCCGATGATCAACAAGTCGAATTGATCCTGCGTTTTCAGGCTTTCGAGAATTTCAGAGCGTTTCATTTTCCTTATCCCGGCGTTTTCTTATGCGAACTATTGTTTTTCCTAAACGAACATTACGTATTTATGGCAATGATGTCAAGCACCTCTGCCGGGCCACCCTCTCCCACAAGAGGAGAGGGGAAATCTCCCGCTTCGCTGACGACGTGATCGCGCTCGGGACTGTCTATGCCCGGCTTCCCCGGAATTCGTGCGCATTGAAGTTGGGAATTTCGTCGCGGTAGGCCCGTTCGCGAAATTCAGTCGGCGTGCAATCGGTCAGAGCCTTGAACGCTTTGTTGAAATTGGAAATGTTGTTGAAGCCGACCTGATAGCCGACTTCCTGAATGGATTGCTGGCTGAGATATAACAACTCGCGCGCCTTGCTGATGCGGATCCGGTTGAGGAAGCGGCGATAGCCGATGCCTGAACATTGGGCAAACCAGTTGGAAAACGACTTGTAGCTCATGTTGACGTGGCTCGCGACCGTTTCGAGGGGGATGTCGTCCGTCAGATTGTCTTCGATGAAGGCGACGGCCTTCTTGAACTTGTCGAAGGGATGGCCCTCCTTGTCGAGGACGTAGTAGCGTCCCGCGCCCAGAGTCCGGCGTTCCGGGCATTTGTTCAGCAGATCGAGAATGGAAAAGAAGGCCGTCAGGCGTTCGATGCCGGTCATGCCTTCCATCGCATCAAAAATCGGAAAAACGGTGCGCGCCGTCTCGTCCGAATACTGCACGCCGGAATTGGCTTCGTCGAATACGGTTTTCAGCGCCTTGAGCTCATCGAAGACCACCATGCAGTTCTGCGCCCATTCCAGCTTGAACTGGATGACGAGGTCACGCCCTGGAACGACCGCGTCGATGGGGGTGAGGCTGGCGAAATTGTGCGGAATATACGGACCGATCAGAAACAGACTGCCGGGATAGAAATCGCACACGGCATCGCTGACGAACAGCTTGCCCGTCGTCTTCACGATCATGTGGAGTTCGAACTCGGGGTGGAAATGCCATTTGACGAATTCCCAGGGCAACCCGTGACGCAGAAAGCGGAACGAACTGCCGGGAGAGTTTTGCGCAAGTTCGAAATGAGGGAGCGGTGAAGGCAGAGGCATAAGATGACCGGGACGCGTATTTCCCTGTTTGAAATATTTTTGAAGTGGAAAAAATATAAAAGAAAATTGGAAAAAAGACTAGGTGATTTTTGGGGGAGATGTCCACACTGTGTGCTCATCGAATGTTTCGATTTCATCCACAGGGAGAACAGTAATGACTAACAAACTTACAGTATTGGCGGCAAGTGTGATAGCGGCTTTGGCGGTGAGCGGACAGGCTCTTGCGAAGGATGCGCCCAGGGTGGGCATGTCGTTCCAGGAAATGAACAATCCCTACTTCACGACCATGCACGCGGCCGTGAAAGAGGCGGTGTCGATTTTTGGCGACAAGGCGGTCCTGTATGTGGCCGATGCGCGCCATGACGTGACCAAGCAGATCAGCGATGTCGAAGACATGCTGGAAAAGGGTATCGACATCCTGTTGCTGAACCCGGCCGATTCGGAAGGCGTGCAGCGCGCCGTGGTCGAGGCGAAGAACAAGGGCGTGATCATCGTTTCCATCGATGCCCAGGCAAAGGGTCCGGTCGATTCCTTCGTCGGATCGAAGAACTATGATGCGGGTCTGCTGTCTTGCGGAGCGTTGGCCAGGGAAATCGGCGGCAAGGGCGATGTCGCCATTCTCGACGGTATTCCGGTGGTACCGATTCTGGAACGCGTCCGCGGCTGCAAGGACGCGCTGGCCAAATTCCCCGACATCAAGATGGTCACGCTGCAGAATGGCCGCCAGGAACGCGACATCGCCATGAGCACGACCGAAAACATCCTGCAATCCCAGCCGAACCTCAAGGGTCTGTTCAGCGTCAACGACGAAGGATCGATGGGCGCGCTGGCCGCCATTACGGCTTCCGGCAAGAACATCGTGCTGACCAGCGTCGACGGCAGTCCCGAAGCGATCAAGGCCATCACCGCCGGAACCGCTTTCAAGGCAACGGCTGCCCAGTTCCCGCGCGATCAGGTTCGCATCGGCTTCGGCATCGCCCTGGCCAAATATCTGGGCGCCAATGTGCCGGCCGAGATTCCGATCGACGTCAAGCTGATCGACAAGAGCAATGCGCAGGGATTTTCCTGGTAAGACTTATGCGAGGGAAATCGCGTCCCTGACGCGGTTTCTTCCTCTCTCGCGATAAGTACTTCCATCCGCTTTCCGGAAAGCTGTCCGGCGGCGGGTGATATGGAGAAATGCGTATGCTTGAAATGAAGCATATTACCAAGCGGTTTCCCGGTGTCGTTGCCTTGAGCGATATCTCTCTTTCTCTCAACAGCGGCGAGGTTCACGCCCTGGTCGGCGAGAACGGCGCGGGTAAATCGACCTTGATGAAGGTGCTGAACGGCGTTTACCAGGCCGATGAAGGACAGATTTTCATCGACGGAAAAACCGTGCACCCGCGCAATACGCGCGAGGCGCAGCACCTCGGAATCAGCATCATTTTCCAGGAATTCAGCCTGGTCCCCTATCTCAATGCCTACGAGAACATCTTTCTCGGGCGTGAGCTTCTGACCCGGCTGGGTATGGTGAACTACAGCGCCATGCGCGAGAAAGCCGGGAGCGCGCTGGAAGCGATGAACGTCTCACTGCCGCTCGACAAACCGGTAGCGGAATTAACGGTGGCCGAACAGCAGTTCGTCGAAATCGCCAAGGCGACCTTGTTCAAATGCAGCTATCTGGTGCTGGACGAACCAAGCGCGACGCTGACGCCGCTTGAGGTCGAGAAATTGTTCGAAGTCATCCGCCGTCTGCAATCGCAAGGCGTAGGGTGTTTCTATATATCCCACCATCTTGAGGAAATCTACGAGATCGCCGATACCGTTTCGGTGCTGCGCGACGGCCAGCATGTGTTTACCGGGCCGATCAGTTCCTGTTCGCAGGATGAACTGATCACCAAGATGGTCGGGCGCGAGGTCACGCAGGCTTTTCCGCCGAAACGCGCGCCGGAAGCCATTTCCCGGGAAGCGGTTCTTGAGGTGAAAGCCTTGAAATTCGAGAAATCGGAAATGCTCAGCTTCCAGGTGCGCAAAGGTGAAATCCTTGGCGTGGCCGGACTGGTCGGCGCCAGGCGGACCGAGAGCTTTCTGGCGCTGATCGGGCGCGATCACGCCACACACAAGGAAGTGCTTCTGAACGGCAAGCCGTGCAGGATTTCCTCGCCGGCTGCCGCGCTGGAGCAGGGAATCGGCTATCTGCCGGAAGACCGCAAGAAATCCGGCCTGTTTCTGCAATTTTCCATCCGTTCCAACATCGTCATCAGCAATTTCGACAAGCTGAAAGGAATGTTCGGATTCGTTTCAAACAAAAAGGAAAGCGATCTCAGCGCTTATTACGTCGATCGCATGCGGATCAGGACGACGACGGACCGGAAAATGATTTCGGAACTGTCGGGCGGCAACCAGCAGAAGGCCATCATCGCGCGTTGGCTGGCGACCAGATGCCAGGTGCTGATTTTCGATGAGCCGACGCGCGGCATCGATGTCGGGGCAAAAGCCGAAATCTACCTCATGCTCCAGGAACTGGCCGACGAAGGACTGGGCATCGTCGTCATCTCGTCGGACCTGCCCGAGGTCGTCGGCATCGCCGACCGGATTCTGGTGATGCGCTATGGCTCGATCCGGGCCGAACTCAGCGGCAAGGATATCGATTCGGAAAAAATTATGTATTACGCTGCAGGAGGCGAGTGATGTCAAACCCAAATGAACTTACACATGAAGCTCGGGCTTCGGGGTCGGCCAGGGAAGAGCCGTCCGCGCATCCGTTCAGGGAAATGCTGAAGACTGTCGTTGCCAGACCGGAATTCGTCTCGTTTCTTGCCCTTATCCTGCTGACCCTGTTCACGGCTTACTACGTCGATTTCAGCCATGACGGACCGGGGCGTTTCCTGACGCTCGACAACCTGACCAACATCACGCGACAGGTGGCGGTCACCTCCATTCTTGCGGTCGGCATGACTTTCGTCATCCTGACCGGCGGCATCGATCTGTCGGTCGGCGCGGTCGTGGCGCTGACATCGACCCTGATGGCGGGCGCGATCATCGGCGGCGCTCCGTTCTGGGGCGCGTGCGGCATCGCTTTGCTGGTCGGCATCGCCTGCGGCGCGTTCAGCGGTTTTTTCGTCGCCCGTTTTTCCCTGCCCGCCATTATCGTCACTCTGGCGATGATGGAAATGGCGCGCGGTCTGGGCCTGCTGTACAGCGGCGGCAACCCGTTGCCGATCAGTTTCGAGTTCGGCTTTCTGGCCAGAAACTTTACCGTCAACGGTTTCCCGGTACCCATTCCCACCCTGATCATGCTGGCGATGTTCCTGATCGGTTACGTTATCCTCAATCGCCTTCCCATCGGCCGCTATATCTATGCGGTGGGCGGCAACGAAGAAGCGGCGATTCTGTCGGGCATCCGCACGCGCCATATCAAGATGTTCGTCTACGTGGTCAGCGGCTTCATGGCCGCGGTCGCGGGCATTATCCAGACGGCGCGCGTCACATCCGGTCAGCCGAACTCCGCCATCGGGTTTGAACTCGACGCCATCGCGGCAGTGGTTTTGGGCGGGACCAGCATCGCTGGCGGGCGTGGTCACATCGTGGGGACGCTGATCGGCGCGCTACTGCTCGGTGTTCTCAACAACGCGCTCAACATGCTTGAAATTTCACCTTATACCCAACGCGTGGTGAAAGGCGTCGTGATCCTGATTGCCGTTCTGATCGGCGTCCTGCGCAAGAAGAAATAGTGAATTACCGGAATTTTACTTATAGAGGAGAAAGTTATGTCCACCAATACAATGAAAGCCGTTGTCTGCCATGGCCCCGGAGATTATCGTCTGGAGCAGGCCGCCGCCAAACCCAAGGCCGGCCCCGGCGAAGTAGTGATCAAGGTCGCCAGTTGCGGTATTTGTGCCGGTGACGTCAAGGCCCATCACGGCGCCGACATGTTCTGGGGCGGGGAATCGCCGTGGGTCAAAGTACCGGTGGTGCCGGGTCATGAATTCTTCGGTGACGTGGTCGAGCTTGGCGAAGGCGCGGCCGAACTGCACGGGATCAAGATGGGCGATCGCGTGCTCGCCGAACAAATCGTTCCCTGCGGTCGCTGCAAGTTCTGCCGTTCCGGCAAGTACTGGATGTGCGAAGTGCACAACATTTTCGGTTTCCAGACGCAGGTCGCCGAGGGCGGCATGGCCGAATACATGAAGTTCGCCTCGACCTGCATCGTGCACAAAATCCCGGCCGGTCTGAGTCACGAGGAAGCCGCCATCATCGAACCGATGGCCTGTGCCGCTCACACGGTGCGGCGCGGCGAGATTGAATTTGACGACGTGGTGGTATTGGCCGGCGCCGGTCCGCTTGGCCTGTGCATGGCGCAAATCATTCCGCTGAAGACACCCAGGAAATTCATTGTCATCGACATGGACGACGAGCGTCTGGCGACAGCCAGGGAATACGGCGCCGATCTCACGCTGAACCCGAAACGCGATGACACGATCAGGATCGTCAAGGAACTGACCGGTGGCTACGGCTGCGACGTTTACATCGAAGCCACCGGGCATCCCAGCGGCGTCACGCAGGGCCTGGAGATGATCCGCAAGCTCGGTCGCTTTGTCGAGTTCAGCGTTTTCGGTTCTCCCACCACCGTCGACTGGTCGGTGATCGGCGACCGCAAGGAACTGGATATTCGCGGCTCGCATCTGGGACCCTATGCCTATGAGATCGTGATCGATCTGTTCGAACGCAAAAAGCTGACGGCCAAGGGGATCGTCACCCATCAGTACAAGCTGGACGAATTTGACGCCGCCATGGAAATGGCCGGAAAACTGGAATCGGTGAAGGTGCTGCTGAACCCGTAGAATTACGTTTTATTTCTTCAGCCGGATCTGAGAGGTGGGCAGGATGCGTTATTTTCTAGGCATCGATATCGGTGGGACGGTGATCAAAAGCGGCCTGTACGATGCGAACGGACAGGAAAAGACGGTGGCGACGCAGACGGAGACCGCCATCGTCGCGCATCCGGGCTGGAGCGAGCGTGACCCGGTCGCCATGTGGAGCGCGGTATGTTCGACCATCCGCCAAGTGTTGCGCGACTCCGGCATCAAGTCCGGCGATGTCGCGGGAGTCAGTTTCTCGGCGCACGGCAAGGGGCTGTACGCCGTCGACGAGAACGGCGGTCCGGTGCGCAACGGTATCATTTCCTCGGATAACCGCGCGCTGCCGATTGTCATGAAATGGAAAGCCGAAGGGATCGACGCCAGGGCTTACCCTTACGGTTACCAGCAGGTATGGTCCGGTCATCCGGTGTCCCTGCTGGCCTGGCTGAAGCAGAACGAGCCGGATTCCTACAGGAAGATTCACCGCATCCTGATGGCGCACGACTGGGTACGCTACAAGCTGACCGGCGATTACGGCGCGGAAGTCACCAACATTTCCGGCAGTAACTCCTACAATGTCGAAAAAGGCGCTTACGATCCCGAATTATTCAGGCTGTTCGGCATCGAGGAAATGGAGGGCCGCACGGCTCCCGTCATCGATTCGGCGGAGAGCCGCGCGGGGGTTTCGCGGAAAGCCGCCGAAGAAACAGGGCTGCGCGCCGGAACGCCGGTCTACGGCGGTTTTTTCGACGTGGTGTCGGCGGCGGTGTGCGCCGGATTGGCCGATCCGCGCTACATCAACGTGGTGATGGGCACCTGGACCATCGAAACCTGGGTGACCGAAACGCTGGTGACGCCTGGGTATCCTTATATATGGGGCCGATATTGCATTCCGGGCAAATATTTCGTTCACGAGGGAAGTCCGACCTCGGCCGGCAATCTGGAATGGTTCGTCCGTACTTTCATGGCGGGCGAGGCGAATCCCTTTGATCGCTGCAACGCGATGCTCGAAAGCCTGAAAAAAGCTGAAAGTCCTGTCTATTTCCTGCCGTATCTGTTTTCTTCCAATCTGGGCGACAATCTCTCGGCGGGATTCTATGGTCTGGCCAGCGCTTATGGTCTGGCTCATGTGGTGCAAGCCGTATACGAAGGAATCTGTTTCTCGCAGCATGCGCATCTCGAACGCATCCTTGAACTGTCGGGGCGCGACAAGATATTGCGCCTGACCGGCGGTCCGGCGCGTTCGAAAGTATGGATGCAGATGGTCGCCGACATCAGTGAAATGCCAGTCGAAGTCATGCATGTCAAGGAATCCGGCTGTCTCGGCGCATCGATCGCCGCCGCCGTCGGATCGGGAAGCTACGCTTCATTTGCCGAGGCGATGGTGGCGATGTGCCCCAAGGGATCGGTGGTCGATCCCGATCCCGCCGCTTCGTCCCGTTACCGCGAGAAATACCAGTATTATCGCCATCTGGCCGCCGGCTTGAACGCTTTGCCGCCTGCCGTCTGAAAACAAGGATTTTTTTACATGTTTCAATCCACGCCCGTGACCGGGCGACACAGCACGGAAGAGCTTACGCCTCTCCCGTGCCTGATTATCCCCCAGGGCAATTGCATGAATGCCATTGAAATGAAGGACGACACTTCCCGCGGAGTAGGGCGATCCATCTTCCTCTCCCCTCGCGGGGGAGGATGCCCCGAATTTTGGCAAAAGCGCAGGAGAGGGGGCGGCGGTTCAGCGCGAAACAGGGCTGGAACAGGCCCGATCCTCCCCCTCACCCGCCCCTGCCGGGGCACCCTCTCCCACAAGGGGAGAGGGGAAGCAAACGCCTGTTCATGCTTTACCATGACCAATATATTCATGCGATTGCCATGGATTATCCCCCTGAAGAGGGAGGTTTCAAACCGGAGTTTGTTATGATGAAGAACCCCCTGGGAATCTACGAGAAAGCCCTGCCGAAAGACATGAACTGGCCCGAGCGCTTCGCAGCGGCGCGCTCGGCCGGATACGACTTTCTGGAAATTTCCATCGATGAAACGCCGGAGCGCATGGCGCGTCTGGACTGGTCAAGCCAGGAACGCCTGGAGTTCATTCGCACCTCGCGCGAAAGCGGCATGCCGGTTCCAAGCATGTGCCTGTCCGGGCACCGCAAGATCCCGTTCGGCAGCGCCGATCCCGCCATTCGCGAAAAAGCCTGGGAGTTCATGGAAAAAGCGATCCATTTCGCCGGCGATACCGGGATACGGGTCATTCAACTGGCCGGATACGACGTCTATTACGAACCGACAACGCGGGAATCGCGCGAGCGGTACTACGCCGGGATGGAACGCGCCGTGGAAGAAGCCGCGCGCCGCCAGGTCACGCTGGCGCTGGAAATCATGGACACGCCCTTCATGAACTCCATTTCCCGCTACCTCGCGCTCAAGGAGCGCCTGCCTTCACCGTGGCTGCTGGTCTACCCTGATCTGGGCAACCTCACGGCCTGGGGTAACGATATCGAACGGGAACTACGGCTTGGCATCAACCACATCGTCGGAATTCACGTCAAGGAAACCCAACCCGTCGGCCCGAACTTCCCGGGCGCCTTCCGCGATGTACCCTTCGGTGAAGGCACGGTCGATTTCGCACACTGTTTCAAGGTACTGTGCGATTTACACTATGCGGGGCCTTTCCTGATCGAAATGTGGACCGAAAAAGCAGTCGATCCATTGAAGGAAATTGCCCTGGCCAGACACTGGATCTGTGAACGCTTACAACAAGGAGGATATATCTGATGCTGGAACAACTGAAAGAAGAAGTGCTTGCCGCCAACCTGGAACTGCCGCGTCTGGGCCTTGTAGACTTTACCTGGGGCAATGTCAGCGGCAGGGACCCGGCCACGGGCGCCATCGTCATCAAACCGAGTGGCGTACCTTACGAAACGATGAAGATCGACGACATCGTCGTCGTCGACGCCGAAGGACAGACCCTTGAAGGCGCGCTACGCCCCTCATCGGACCTCCCGACTCACGTCGAACTGTATCGCCATTTCCCATCGATCGGCGGCATCGTCCACACGCACTCGACCTGGGCCACCGTATGGGCGCAAGCCTGCCGGGGCATCCCGGCGCTGGGAACCACGCATGCCGATTATTTCCATGGCGAAATTCCCTGTACGCCCATCCTCACCGAAGCACAAACTGCGAATCATTACGAAGCGGAAACCGGACTCGCCATCGTCGCCCGCTTCCGCGAGGGGAAGATCGATCCGAAGACCATGCCCGTCGTGCTGGCGGCGAACCACGGGCCGTACGCCTGGGGGAACAATGTCCACGACGCCGTACATAACGCTGCCGTACTGGAGATTGTCGCGCGCCTGGCCCTGCACAGTCTGCAAATCGATGCCAGGCTGCCGCCGATGCCGCAGCATCAACTGGACAAACATTTCTTCCGCAAACACGGTCCGGGCGCATATTACGGGCAGCGTTGATCGACCGCTGACGGAAAACCGAGAAAGCTGCAGACACGGGAATTCACTGCAGGCCGTGTCGCCGGTTTCAGTGGTACGACTGAATTGCTAGGATTCTTAGAGGGTATTTTCAAAACACGAACAATCTGCGCAAAAGGATACGAGCCTGGGTAAGCCAAGCCCAAGCTTCCGAGATAGAAGGCAGGCGGTCATGGTGCATGATTTGCCGACGAGATTTTTCATTCCAGGCGTGG
>BNUC01000050.1 GCA_025997075.1 Betaproteobacteria bacterium
ATTCGGCGCCACGGCATTGTGCGCGTGATCTGTACAGATCCGCGCCACAAGCAGCGGCAGGGTTGATCCCGGTTTTCAGTGAGAATCCGGTGATTACTGTTCATTTATGTTTCGTATTATTGGGGTGAATCGATGGCCCGCATCGCAGGGGTAAATATACCTAACAATCAGCATGCCGAGATCGCGCTGACAGCGATTTACGGCATTGGACGTAGCTCCGCACAAAAGATTTGTGATGCTTCCGGAGTCGTACGCTCGACTAAAGTGAAAGATCTGACGGAAACGGAAATGGATCGTTTGCGCGATCATGTCGCCAAGTTGACCGTCGAAGGCGACCTTCGCCGTGAAGTGACCATGAGCATCAAGCGTCTGATGGACCTTGGTTGCTATCGTGGAACACGTCATCGCAAGGGACTGCCGGCGCGCGGTCAGCGCACACGCACCAATGCGCGCACCCGCAAGGGACCGCGTAAAGCCATCGCCGGCAAGAAACAATAGGAAAGATCATGGCCAAGACCGCAACGAAAGTTCGCAAGAAAGTCAAGAAGAACGTGGCCGAGGGTGTCGCCCACGTTCACGCTTCCTTCAACAACACCATCATCACGATCACCGACCGTCAAGGCAATGCCTTGTCGTGGGCGACCTCTGGCGGCGCCGGCTTCAAGGGATCGCGCAAGAGCACGCCGTTCGCCGCGCAGGTGGCTGCGGAAGCGGCTGGCAAGGCGGCTCAGGAATGCGGTGTCAAGAATGTCGAAGTGCGCATCAAGGGACCAGGCCCTGGCCGTGAATCGTCGGTTCGGGCACTGAACGCGCTCGGAATGAAAATCACCTCGATTACCGACGTGACTCCGATTCCTCATAATGGTTGCCGTCCGCCGAAGAAGCGCCGGATTTAAGGAGATAAACAAGTGGCTCGTAATCTCGATCCGAAATGTCGTCAGTGTCGCCGGGAAGGCGAAAAACTGTTTCTCAAGGGAGAAAAATGCTTCTCCGATAAATGCGCTATCGAACGGCGTTCGTATGCGCCGGGACAGCATGGACAAAAGTCGGGCCAACGCCTGTCCGACTATGGGGTGCATCTGCGCGAGAAACAGAAAGTACGTCGCATCTACGGTGTTCTCGAAGGACAGTTCCGTAAGGTTTACAAGGAAGCCGAGCGACGCAAGGGTGTTACTGGCGAGAACCTCCTGCAACTGCTCGAATCGCGTCTGGATACCGTTGCTTACCGCATGGGTTTTGCGGCTTCTCGTTCCGAGTCGCGCCAGGTGGTGCGCCACAACGGCGTCTTGGTCAATGGTCGGCGGGTCAACATTCCCTCCTACCAGGTCAAGCCAGGCGATGTGATTGAAGTTGCCGAGAAAGCCAGAAATCAGTTGCGCATCAAAGCGGCGTTGGAAGCGGCTGAATCGCGCGGTTTTCCGGAGTGGGTGGAAGTTAACGTCAAGGAAGCCAAGGGTACCTACAAGGCGCGTCCGGAGCGTAGCGAATTGCCGTCTTCGATCAACGAAAGCCTCGTGATCGAGCTTTACTCGAAGTAATCGCGGCGTTCGCTTGACTGAAACCAGGCAAAGGACAAGACATGCATAGCAGTGGATTATTGAAACCGCGCATTATTGATGTACAGAGTTTGTCGCCGGTACACGCGAAATTGGTTATGGAACCGTTCGAGCGTGGTTACGGGCATACGCTGGGTAACGCCTTGCGGCGCATCCTGCTTTCTTCGATGCCGGGGTACGCTGCCACCGAAGTCAGCATTGATGGTGTTTTGCATGAATACTCGACGATCGACGGTGTGCAGGAAGATGTCGTTGATATTCTCCTGAACCTCAAGGGCGTCGTTTTCAAACTGCATAATCGCGAAGAGGCGATTCTTCAGTTGAGCAAGGAAGGCGAGGGCGTGGTTCGCGCGGGAGACATCGTTCTTACTCACGATGTCGAGATCATCAATCCCGAGCATGTGATCGCACACCTGTCGAGCGGTGGAAAGCTTTCGCTCGAACTCAAGGTCGAAAAAAACCGCGGGTACATTCCGGGTAATTTGCGACAACTGGTCGACGGAGGAAAGAGCATCGGCAAGTTGGTGCTCGACGCGTCGTTCAGTCCGGTTCGCCGTGTCAGCTATTCCGTTGAAAGTGCGCGCGTCGAGCAACGTACCGACCTCGACAAGCTGATCATGGAGATCGAGACCAACGGCGTCATCGAACCCGAGGAAGCGATTCGTAATGCGGCCCGCATTCTCATGGAGCAGCTTTCGGTATTCGCCGATCTGGAAGGCACCTCGTTGCCGATTGAACATCAGAAGTCGATTCAGGTGGATCCCCTGTTGCTGCGGCCGGTGGACGATCTGGAGTTGACCGTGCGTTCCGCCAACTGTCTCAAGGCAGAAAACATTTATTACATTGGCGACCTGATCCAGAAGACGGAAAACGAATTGCTTAAAACACCGAATCTGGGGCGCAAGTCGCTCAATGAAATCAAGGAAGTATTGGCCGCGCGCGGCTTGATATTGGGCATGAAGCTCGAAAATTGGCCACCGGCCGGACTCGACAGATAAGGCTCGGGAAAGAAGAGGAAGGAATAGATATGCGTCATCGTTTGGGTCTTCGGAAACTGAACCGGACCAGTTCACACCGGCTGGCTATGCTGCGGAATATGACTGTTTCGCTGCTTCGCCATGAAACAATCAAGACAACCCTGCCGAAAGCCAAGGAGCTGCGCCGGGTCGTCGAGCCGATTATCACGCTTGGCAAGAAACCAAGTCTGGCTAACCGTCGTCTGGCGTTCGACCGCCTGCGCGATCGTGAAGTCGTCGTCAAGCTTTTCGACCAGATCGGGCCACGTTATGCCTCCAGAAACGGGGGTTACCTGCGTATCCTGAAGTGCGGCTTCCGCGTTGGCGACAATGCGCCGATGGCGTTTGTCGAGTTGCTTGATCAGTCGGAAGTGCTGGAAGAAAGCAAAGAAGAGAAAGCTGCCTGATCGCTTGGTTCATTCAGGCGGTAAAAAAACCAGGCTTTGGCCTGGTTTTTTTATCCCACAAACCTCAGTTGGGACGGCTATTGAACAGTGGTCGTAAAGGGCTTGTTCTGTCCTTGGAAAGCTTGATGAGCTAATCGATTTTCTTTTGCATGCGAAAAAAAGATCAACTGCATGAGATTTGAGAGAAGTACTGTTCACCGAGTCTCGAAGGGATCAGCAAACACGTTGACCGGATATTCCTTCGAGGATATATTTTGCGCATGAGCTGGAATGTCGAATACACAGACGAATTCGGTGCGTGGTGGGAGACGCTGACCGAGGATGAAAAGGAATCTCTGGATACGTCTGTGCAATTACTGGAAGAGCATGGCCCTCTGTTGGGATTCCCGCACAGTTCCGGCATCAACGGTTCAAAGCATAGCCACATGCGAGAACTGAGAACCCGGCACGACGGCCATCCGTTTCGCACGTTATACGCTTTCGATCCTCGACGATCCGCGATCTTGCTGATCGGTGGCGACAAGACAGGCAATGATCGCTGGTACGACATAAACGTGCCGGTCGCTGACCGGTTGTATGACGAGCACCTTGAGCAACTTTGTAAGGAAAGGCTTATCAATGGCTAAGAAATTTGCAGACCTGCGAGCGCAGATGTCCCCCGAGTCTCAGGCACGCGCCAAAGCCAGGGCGCAGGCGATTCTGGCCGAGATGCCGCTCAACGAGTTGCGTCAGGCGCGTGGGCTGTCGCAGAAAATGCTGGCCGAGGTGCTACACGTCCAACAGCCTTCCATCGCCAAGATGGAGAAGCGTACCGACATGTACCTCTCGACCTTGCGCAGCCACATCGAGGCGATGGGTGGTCAGCTTGAGATCGTGGCGCGCTTTCCAGAGGGGTCGGTAAGGATTAACAACTTTGCCAATCTGTCAGCAGCGCAAGGATCTGAATAGAACCCATTCACCACAGAGACACAGAGAAAAAAGCAGAAAGAAAAAGGAAGAAGATCGAATGAGACGCTCGCAGGGAGAAAAATTTTTCGCCCTTACCTTTTTCCTTGTTTTGGTTTTCTTAGCGCCTCTGTGTCTCTGTGGTGAAAGGGTTCCACGCGGCGCAAAAAAAACCGGGAGACTGTTCGTCTCCCGGTCGCTTGCCGATGAATCGTGAATCAGAGCGGCATCAGAGCAGAATACCCTTGATTTCGGACAGGCCCGCGGAGAGCATGGCCAGGTCCTGCGGTGCGTTGCGCTTGAGTTCATCGATCACGCTGCGCGCCGAAACCGCCGATGCCTCGGTGATGTCGCGTTGCAGCAAGGCGAGTCGCAAGGCGCGCAGATCGCTGGCCAGTTGTGCTCTGGCCCGCGCCTGCCAGCGGTTGCCGGCGGGAAGGTTGCCGATGGCGTTGCCGAGCCAGGCGAAATCGAAAGCCGCATCGAGCTTGACGCAGGCGGCCGCGACTTCTTCGAGCGGACGCTTGCCGCTGCGCGCCAGATCGAGCAGTTCGAATACGCCGACAATGGCCGTCCGCGCATCGAGCAGCGCGGCGATCGATTCCACGCCTTCCTTGCCGGCGCGGGCGGTGGTGATGGCCTGGGCGACGGCATCGCGGTAAACGCTGACGATCTCGTCGATTCCAGCCCTGGCCTTCTGCGAGACCAGAATCTGCCGTGTGACCGCGCTGACCAGCTCGCGCAGGTTCACCATCAGCGTCATTTGGCGAGCCGAAGGAATCTTCAGATCGAACGCTTCGATTTCCTTCCACAGCACTTCGGCGTCCAGCAATTCGCTGGCGGCATACCAGGCCGAGATGAGTTGCGTAAGATCCGCTCCGGTTTCATCGCCGAGTTGCTGGGTAAAGCTTGTCCCCATGCGGTTCACCAGGAGGCTGACAATATTCGTGGTGATGATTTCACGACGCAAGGGGTGCGACGGAACCTGCCCGGCGCATGTCTGCGCGATCGCGTCGGGGAAGTAGTTCACCAGCAACTTCTGGAAAACCGGCGTATCGGGCAGTTGGGTTTCCAGAATGGCCTGTTTCAGGGCGATCTTGCTGTACGCCAGGAGGACGGCGATTTCCGGCGCGGTCAGCCCGCGCCCCGTCTGCGCGCGGTCGATGAGCTGCTTTTCGTCCGGCAGGTACTCGACGGCGCGGTCAAGACCGCCGTGAGCTTCGAGGAAGCGGATGAGTTGACCATGCGTGTTGAGCAGGTCCCTGGCATACGTCGTTTCCAGCGACACGGCTTGCGTCTGCTGATAGTTGTTGACCAGCACCCGCAGACCGATATCGTCGGTGACCGAGGACAACAGGGTGTCGCGCTGCTTCATCGTCATGTCGCCGTTTTGCATCATGCCCGAGGTCAGGATCTTGATGTTGACCTCGTGGTCGGACGTGTCGACGCCGGCGGAATTGTCGATGGCGTCGGTGTAATTCAGACCACCGTTCAGCGCGTACTCGATACGCGCGCTTTGCGTGAAACCAAGGTTGCCGCCTTCGCCGACGACTTTGGCGCGCAGCTCGCTGGCGCTGATGCGGATGGCGTCATTGGTGTGATCGTTGGCGTCCTGATGGCTCTGCGTGCTGGCCTTGACGTAGGTGCCGATGCCGCCGTTGTAGAAGAGGTCGACAGGCGCCTTGAGGATGGCGCTCATCAGTTCGATCGGCGTCATCTGTTCCGCTTCGACGCCCAGGCGGGCACGGACCCGCGGCGAGAGCGGGATGCTCTTCACGCTGCGCGCCCAGACGCCGCCACCTTCGGAAATGAGCGACTTGTCGTAGTCGTCCCATGACGAGCGCGGCAGCTTGAACAGGCGTTGCCGTTCGGCGAAGCTCTTCGCGGGATCGGGATCGGGATCAAGGAAGATATGACGGTGGTCAAAGACCGCGACCAGTTTGATCTTGTCGGAACGCAGGAGACCGTTGCCGAAGACATCGCCGGACATGTCGCCGATGCCGACCACCGTGAATTCTTCGCTTTGCGTGTCGCGCCCGAGCTCGCGGAAGTGGCGTTTGACGGCTTCCCACGCGCCGCGCGAGGTGATGCCCATTTCCTTGTGGTCGTAGCCTTTCGATCCGCCCGAGGCGAAGGCGTCGCCAAGCCAGAAGTCGTATTCGATGGAGATGGCGTTGGCGTAGTCCGAGAAAGAGGCGGTTCCCTTGTCGGCCGCGACGACGAGGTAGGGATCGTCACCGTCATGACGGCGGACGTTGGCGGGCGGAACGATCTTGCCGCCGACGAGGTTGTCGGTGATGTCGAGCAGGCCGCGAATGTAGGTCTGATAACAGGCGATGCCTTCGGCCAGCCAGGCGTCGCGGCTGCTGACGGGCGGCAACTGCTTGCCGACGAAGCAGCCCTTGGCGCCGAGCGGAACGCCGACGACGTTTTTGACCATCTGCGCCTTCATCAGCGCGAGACCTTCGGTGCGATAGTCTTCCATGCGGTCGGACCAGCGCAGGCCGCCGCGCGCCACGGAAGAACCGCGCAGATGAATGCCTTCCATGCGCTGGTTATAAACGAAGATTTCAAAGAGCGGCAGGGGCTTGGGCAGGAAGGGAACGAGTTTCGACGAAACCTTGAACGAGAGATAAGGCTTCGCCTGACCGTTGGCGTCCTTCTGCCAGGCGTTGGTGCGCATCGTGGCGTGGAAGGCGATGCGGTAGCCGGAGAGGATGCGGTCGTCGTCGGCGTTGCTCACCAGCGCGAGCGCGGACAGCAGATCGCTGTCGATTTCTTCCGCCTGGGTGTCGGTGGCGTCCGGAGCGAAACGCGCCTCGAAGAGCCCGGACAACAAGCGGGCGATCTTCGGATGGCTTGCCAGGCAGCGCTCGATGTAAACCTGGCTGAACGGCAGCCCGGCCTGACGCAGGTAACGGCCGTAAGCGCGCAGGATATTGATGCGCTTCGCGCAAAGTCCGGCCAGCAGGGTCAGGCGGTTGAAGCCGTCGTTTTCGGCTTCGTTGCGCAGCAGTTTACCCAGCAGGTCGACGAAGGCGCTGCGGGTCGCCTCGTCTTCGAGCACTTCGAGCGCTTCGGGAGACGGCAACTGCACGGCGAAATCGGCGATGTGCAGGTCCAGATTGGTCAGCTCGAACGGCTGCTCGGAAAGGACGGTCAAGCCGAGATTTTCAAACACCGGCAGCACGGAGGACAAAGGACGCGGCTGACCCTTGAGGAACAGCTTGATGTGCTGGTGCGAGCCGTCGTCGCCATAGGGCGCGTTGAGCTTGATTTCGACGCGCCCGCTGTTTTCCGCTATTTCGAGGCGTTCAAGGTCCGACACCGCCGAACTCGGCGGTACCTGGTCCTGATAGGCCAGCGGCAGTGCCTTGGCATAGCGGCGCAGCAAGGTGTTGCCGCGTTCTTCGCCGGCGTGCTCGATCAGGTTGTTCTGCAGTTCATCCTGCCAGCCGCGGACGATGCGCGCGACATCGCGTTCGATCGCTTCCGCATCGTATTCGTAATGGGTCCTGTCCGGGGTGCGGGCGATCAGGTGCAGACGCGCCAGCCGCGATTCATTGACGTCGATGAAGAAATCGATGCTGCCCGCCTGCAAGGTGTTGCTGAGCAGTTCCATGACGCGCAGGCGCAGGGCCGTGTCGAAGCGGTCGCGCGGGATATAGACCAGCGCCGAGACGTAGCGGTTCCATTGGTCGTTGCGCAGGAAGACCCGCGCGCGCTGGTGTTCGTGCAGCATGACGATGCCGTAGGCGATGCTCTGCAGTTCGGCGACGTCGATTTCGATCAATTCGTCGCGCGGGTAGGTTTCGAGGATGTTGCGCAGGGTCTTGTCGTTGTGTCCTCCCGGAGCGAATCCGCAGGCGGCGCGGACGGCGGCCACTTTGCGGCGCACGACCGGTATTTCGGTCGTCGAGATGTGGTAGACGTGGGCGGCGTAGAGGCCGACGAAGACATGCTCGCCGACGATGGCGCCTCTGGCGTCGTACTCGCGCACCCCGATGTAGTCCAGGTGGCCCGAGCGGTGCACGATCGAACGCGCGTCCGCCTTGGTCAGGGTCAGCGCGGAGGGCAATTTTTCAAGTTCGGCCGTTTGACTCGGCATGCCGCAGCGGAAACGCCCGAAGCGTTGATGGTCGGCGTGACGCAGCAGGCCAAGCCCTCCATCCGGCTCACGCGCCAGCGAGGCGCCGTCGATACCGGCGTGGTAGTAGGTATAGCCGAGGAAGATGAAATTCTCGCTGGATGCCCAGCGCAGGAATTCGACGATTTCTTCATTATCGGCGGATTTCGCGCTGTCCAGGCCGCCGACGGCTGTTTCGACGCGCTGGCGCATTTCGGCGAAGTCTTCGACCGCGGCGCGGATGTCGGCCAGCACGTCGGCGATTTCAGTACGCAGCCCGTCGATCACCTGGCTGTCGCCGATGCGGTCGATTTCCAGATGAATCCACGATTCGGCGGGCACGCCGGCCGTGCCGAGACTGGCGCTGCTCTGGAAGGCGCCGCTCGCGTCGCGTTCGATGCCGAGCACCGGATGGAGGATACGGTGGATCGCCAGGCCGTGGTTATAAATGATCATGGTCACCGAGTCGACGAGGAAAGGCATGTCGTCGGTAACGATGTCGATGACCGTGTGCGGCGAATGCCAGCCGTGCCGGTCGAAATCGGGCGTGTATAAGGCGATGGTCGCCTGCCCGGCCTGACGCGACTGGCCGATCCGGGTGTGCTGGAGGGCCGCGCCGATAAGCTCCTCCAGGTCGACGTCGAGGAAATTGTCGGCATTGATGTTGGCGAAATAACGTTCGAGGTGATCGGCGAGCGCGGGGGAGAGTCTGTGCTTTTCCGATATCTCGCGAAGGTTGCGTTGGAGGGTGTTGCCAGTGCTTGAGTCGGTCATGATGGATTCCTCCTCGTCCTTGGTAAATACCGACATGGCAAGCCGGGGAGTTTTCCAATGGACGGTTTTGTTATGGAAACAGATGTGGATCGAGGGTTTTGACTTGGGTAATTCAACAACAATCGTTTACTAACACGATGGGCTATTTTTTGCACGTTTCAAAGTAATTGCAAACGATGTATATTCAGCAAATCGTTCTGATTTGGAATAATCATGCGAAGAAAAATTCCGGGGACTGATCTGCTCATTGCTTTTGAAACGGCGGCGAGGCATCAGAGTTTCACGCGGGCGGCCGAGGAACTGTCGCTTACGCAAAGCGCCGTGTGCCGAAAAATATCGACGCTGGAAGACTATCTGGGCATGCAACTGTTCAATCGCATCAAAAAACGGGTATCGCTTTCCGGCTCGGGGCAGATCTACGCCAGGCAGGTTCGCGAGAATCTGAAGCGCATCGAACATGATACCTTGTCACTGATGGCCCACCGGAGTGCCGGGCGGGTGCTTGAACTGGCGGTTATTTCCACTTTCGCGACCCGCTGGCTGATTCCGCGCCTCGTGGATTTTCAGAAGCATTATCCGGAAATCACGCTCGATCTGACGACTCGCAACGAGCCGTTCATGTTTATCGACACGCCCTTCGACGCGGCGATCCATTTCGGCGATCCCATCTGGCCCGGTGCTGTCACCGAATACCTTTTCGGAGAAGAAATGGTGCCGGTGTGTAAACCCGCTCTGCTCAACGGGAAATCATCGGTCGAAGCTTCGGAACTCGAAAAAATGTCCTTGCTGCATCAATCCGCGCGCCCCGATGCCTGGCGGGAGTGGTTTGAGATTGCCGGCCTGGCGAACGTCAACGCCATGGGCGGGCCGCGCTACGAAATTTTCGCGATGCTCGTGGAAGCAGCCAAGGCCGGCTTGGGCGTGGCATTGATGCCGCGCTTTTTCGTGTTCAACGAAATCGCTTCGGGCGAACTGGTGGTGCCCTGTCCGTACGTGCTGCACAACCAGCGCAGCTACTACATCGTATACCCCGAAGATAAGCGGGAGTCGGAGTCACTACAGATTTTCTGCACCTGGCTGCACGCGCAGGCGAAAAGCTACCTGGATACCGAGGTGGGTGGAAAAAATATTGAATGAGGCGCGGTCCGGGCGCCTCATTCAGTGATTGATGGCGGGCGATACCTCAGCCTTTGCCTGCCTTATACCTCTTATTTTGGGCGCAATCCGGTCGGGAACGGCCACTCGCCACTTGGGTTTAGCGCCGATTTCTTACCGGGCATGCTTGCCGTCGAACAGGCAGGGGTGGCAGGGGCGGAGGATGTCTGCCGTGGTGAGGCGTCCTCTTCTTCTTCGGCCTTGGGCGCGGCAGTCTTCTTTGCGGCAGGTTTCTTTACGGCGGGTTTCGCAGCGGCCGGTTTGGCGGCAGCCTTCTTCACAGCGGGTTTTGCAGCAGCCGGTTTGGCGGCGGCAGCCTTTTTCACGGCGGGTTTTGCAGCGGCCGGCTTGGCGGCGGCAGCCTTCTTCACAGCGGGTTTTACAGTGGCCGGCTTGGCGGCAGCCTTCTTCACGACAAGTTTTGCAGCGGCCGGCTTGGCGGCGGCGGCTTTTTTCACAGCAGGCGCGGCGGCTTTCTTCACGGCGGGTTTCGTCGTCGCCGCGTTTTTTCTTACACATGGTGCCATGATCGATCTCCTTGAGTGATAAGAGAAACATCCAGCTTGAGAGGTGCTGCAAACATTGGTCCGGCATGACCGAAACATTCAAGGCGCTGCGGGAACTACTGCATGGAGTGTCCACGCCCGATATTTCGGCTAATTGTAGAAATGGGCAGGACTTGACGCAAGCTGTTTTTTGTGAGTTTTAGCCTTTTTGATCATAAGAGGTGTCGCAATCGAACAACGAGTACCGCCGGGGGCGTTTCTTGTCTCGCATGGAACGCTATGCGGTAATGCGGGGCGGTATGCCTTCGACAGCCAGCCGTTGCCATGCGAAGCAGGGGCCGGGATCGGTTTTTCGTTCCGGGGCGATGTCCGCGTGGCCGGCCAGCGCGGCGACCGGATAGTGCGCGCGGATGAGTTTGATCAGGCCGATGAGCCGATCATACTGTTTATCCTCGAACGGAATGTCATCGCAACCTTCGAGCTCTATGCCGATAGAGAAATCGTTGCAGCGTTGCCGTCCTTGCCAGCACGAAATTCCAGCGTGCCAGGCGCGTTTGTCGCAGGAAACGAACTGGATCAACTCGCCGTCCCGACGAATCAGGAAGTGCGCCGATACCCGCAGCGAGCGGATAGCGGCGAAATAGGGATGGACGCCGGGATCGAGCGTATTGGTAAATAGCCGCTCGATGCTGTCGCCGCCGAATTGCGCTGGCGGCAGGCTGATCGCATGAATGACGATCAGCGACACGGCCTGTCCCTCGGGGCGGTCGTCACAGTTGGGCGACGGGATGCGGCGAATAGCGCCGATCCATCCCTTCGTCATTGTTGTCATTGCATTGGCTGCATCGAGCTTGCTCATTCGCCGGTATTTTCTTCGATACCGAGTCGTTCGATGCGATAGCGCAGGGATCGGAAGGTGACGCCGAGCAGGCGTGCCGCCGCGGTGCGGTTGAAGCCGGTCTTTGCCAGGGCGTCGAGAATGCTCTGCTTTTCTATACGGTTCAGATGTTCGTCCAGCGTTTCGCCGGAAAGACTTTCTCCGTCGCTGACCGCGGGATCGTCGGCGAGTTGCAGATCTTCGAGCTCGACCCGGTTGTCGCGGCAGAGCGCGGTGGCCCGTTCGAGAATGTTTTCGAGTTCGCGCACGTTGCCCGGATAAGCGTATTCGCACAGCGCGCGCATGGCTTCTTCGGTCAGCCTGGGGCGGTTGTCCGTGTATATCCGCGACAATAAGGATTCGACCAGAAGCGGGATGTCTTCCTTCCGTTCGCGCAGGGAGGGCATTTTCAGTTCGATCACATTCAGCCGGTAGTAAAGATCCTG
Organism: Betaproteobacteria bacterium; assembly: GCA_025997075.1. Lineage (GTDB taxonomy): Bacteria > Pseudomonadota > Gammaproteobacteria > Burkholderiales > Rhodocyclaceae > Propionivibrio. The sequence goes on from BNUC01000050.1 coordinate 11,809, forward strand.
TCTGAACGCGCCTGCATCGACGCAATCCTTGAGCAAGCGGTGCGTGGCGGAGATGATACGGACATCGACGGCTTCTTCGGTCGCGCTTCCGACCTTGCGCACCCTTTTTTCCTGGATGGCGCGCAACAGCTTGACCTGCATGGGAAGCGGCAGATCGGCGACTTCATCGAGGAAAAGCGTCCCGCCATTGGCGGTCTGAAAGAAGCCATCGCGATCGCTGTCGGCCCCGGTGAATGCGCCCTTGCGATAGCCGAAAAATTCGCTTTCCATCAGGTTCTCCGGAATGGCGCCGCAGTTGACCGGAATGAACGGAGACTCCCGCCGCGAACTGCATTCGTGGATCGATCGGGCCGCCACTTCCTTGCCGCTGCCCGATTCGCCGGAGATGTAAACCGGAGCCTGGTTACGCGCGAGCTTGTCGATCATTTCACGGACGGCGACCATGGCCGGCGAATCGCCCGTCAAGCGGCGGGTGCTTCCGGCAGGCTTGTTCGTCGACGCGCTGCGCGTCGTTTCCGCCCCGGGAAGCTTGATGGCCGATTTGATCAGCGTGCGCAACTGATTGAGCGCCACCGGCTTGGCCAGATAGTCGAAAGCGCCGGCCTTGAGCGCGGCGACAGCGTTGTCGGTACTGCCGAATGCCGTGATTACGGCAACCGGTGTTTCTCCGTAGTCAGCGCTGATCAGGCGCACGATTTCCAGGCCCTCTCCATCGGGCAGGCGCATATCGGTCAGGCACAGGCTGTACCGTTCCTTTTTCAGAAATTGTTTCGCTTCCGCCACGGAACCGGCGCAATCGGCCGACAAGCCCATGCGCGCAAGGGTCAGTTCGAGAAGCTCTCGGATATCCTCCTCATCGTCAATGACCAGTACGCGCGGCCGATCTTCCTGTTTCCTGTCGATTTTGTCCGTGTTCACTCGACGCTCCTTCCTGAGATGCAAAAATCGCTGCCCGCCGGACTGTTCAAAAGTTCGATATGGGCGCCGTTGGCCTCGCACAATTCGCGCGTGATATAAAGCCCCAGACCGGTACCCCGGCTGTGTGTCGTGAAGAAAGGCTCGAAAATCTGTTCTCTATGCGCTTCGTCGACGCCTGGGCCATCGTCGATCACGTGGAGTTCGATGCGATTCTCGCGATCACGATCCCGCACGCTCAGGCGGATGCTTCCCGTTTCCTGTCGTGAATAGCGTAAGGCATTGCCGACGAGATTCCACAGAATCTGGCGAAGATGCGAGCGATCGAATGCAATGATCGCATGGCCGGAAATTTCGACTTGCACGATACCACTCGGGATGTTTTCCTTGAGCGCGAATTCCTCGATAAAGGACGGCAGGCTCTGGCTCAAATCGATAAGCTCGCGCTGAACCCGGTCGCGCCGACCGAGTTCAAGCACATCGCTGACGATACGCTCCACGCGCTGAACGTTGTCGGTCACGATGCGCAGCAGGCGGTCGTTGGTCGGATTGGCGGAATCCTCGCTCAACAGTTCGCCGGCATGTTTGATCGCCGAAAGCGGGTTTCTGATCTCGTGCGCGATATTGGCCGTCAGCCGTCCGAGCGCCGCCAGCTTGAGTTGCCTGGCCTGTTCCTGCAGGCGCCCGAGATCTTCGAGGAGAATCAGCACATCTCTTTCGGAACTTCCGGTGGCGATGAAGCGCGCGCGCAAGTGGACGCCGCTGGCTGGCGCCCGGATCAGCACGGGCTCGTCGCCGCCGCGCGCGCACCAGTTGCGGAAGCTCAAGGCCAATTCGGTCGAGTAGGTGGAAAGATTGCGCTCTTCAGGATTACCCAGACCGAGTAACTGCCCGATACGCGGATTGTGCTGCTTGATCTTCCCCTCGCGGTTCAGAACGAGGACGCCGTCCTGCATTTCCTCGATAACGTGCTGGCTGATGACAATCTGATTCTTGAGCGCTTCGCCGCGCTTTCTGGCCAATTCCTCATTGGTGATAACGCGGTTGGCCAACTGGCGGGCGGAAATGGCGACGGCAAAGAAACCAATGCAAAAGAGCCCCGTCTGGATGAGATCGACGATTTCGGCGGCGTTCAACAAGATGTGCAGCGACTCATCGAGCAGTACGATCACGGTGGCCATCGCCGCATAGAACAGTACCATGCGCCCTTGCCCGACCAGCCCGGCCCCGGCCAGTGTGACCAGAAGCATGATGCCCAGGTTGCCGCGCAGTCCATAGTCGACATGGGTCAGGGAGGTCATGATCAGCAAATCGAGCAGTACCTGGAAAGTGAGCTGCCAGTTAAAGCGTTTCGGGTAAAAGTGCAAGATGGCGAGCGATGCGACATTGGCCAGAAAATAGAACCCGAGGACCGCAGATTGATAGGGGATGCGTTGGGACCCGATCGCCGAATAAAACGACAACATCACCCCCAGTATGCTGGCGATGCACAGCCTGTAAATGCTGAAGTAGCGCAGGGTTTTCCAGTGTATCGACGAAACCTCGGGCGCGGTCGCGTTTTTTGCATCCTGCATGGCGAATCAGTCCGTCCTGTCCTGCGCCGCATTCCTGTGTTCGATGCAGCAATAATGGGTTGCGCCATCCTGGACGCTCTCACCTTCGGGGAGGTGGACACCGCAGCGGGCGCATTTGACCATCCGCTCCGGCCGGCGTGTAGCGGGTATTTCCCCCGACCGGGAGCGGCGATTTTTCGGATGGCGAAAAATCCAGAGAATAATCAGGATCAGCCCGATCAGGAACAGATATTTCATGGCTTAAGTGGAATTGTACGATTGCGCCCAAGCATAGCAGAAGCAGGCCGAAGCAGACGAATTCAGTTGATCCGGGCAGGGCAATCGCATGAACAGGCGTTTGCTTTCCCTCTCCCCTTGTGGGAGAGGGTGCCCCGGCAGGGGCGGGTGAGGGGGGAGGGGACATGTTCCAGTGTCGTTTCGTGCTGAATTGCCGCCCCCTCATCCGGCCTTCGGCCACCTTCTCCCCGCAAGCGGGGCGAAGGGATTGACCGCAGTGCTCCACAGGAAATATTGTCCATCATTTCAACAACATTCATCGTAAAACCAACTCCGGTTGAAACCCCGCCCGTAAGAAAGGTGGGAGCCATACCCCGGCCTAAAGGCTGGGGTTTCGGCGATCGTTTTGGGAGGGGATGCAAACTCATGGAGAAACATGAGCGGCGTTTGCTTTCCCTCGCCCGCTTGCGGGAGAGGGTGCCCCAGCAGGGGCGGGTGAGGGGGGACATGTTCCAGTGTTGTTTCGTGCTGAATTGCCGCTCCCCTCATCCGGCCTTCGGCCACCTTCTCCCCGCAGGCGGGGCGAAGGGATTGACCGCAGTGCTTCGCAGGAAATATTGTCCATCATTTCAACAACATTCATCGTAAAACTAACTCCGGTTGAAACCCCGCCCTTTAGGGCGACCGTTTTGGGAGGGAATGCAAACCCCTTCCAAAACACGTTAGACCGACAAGCCTGAATGCCTGTCGCTAATTTCTTGCTGCGATGGCCCTGTCAATCCGGGCGAGTACGCGCAAGTCGCCACCGACCAGGCGCAGATCGCTGATCGACAGCCGCTGTTTGCCGTCGAGCGAGCCGAGTTCGGGCCAATCGAACATGCCGCGCGCGGCATCGCCGATCAGGCAGGGAGCGAGAAAAAGCAATAGCTCGTCGACCAGGCCGGCGCGCATCAGGGCGCCACCCAGCCGGCGGCCGCCTTCGACATGAAGCTCGTTGATGCCGCGCCGGCCAAGCTCCATCATCAAGGCCGCGAGATCCACCCGCCCTGTTCCATCGGGCAGCGTCAGCAATTCGGCACCACGCTGCCGCAAGACCTCCGCTTTCGCTCCATCAGCCACGGCGCTCACCAGCAAAAGATGTCCGCCCGCCAGCACGCGCGCCTCGGGCGGCAACTCAAGCCGGGCGTCGACCACGATTTTCAGCGGCTGACGTTCGGTCGCCACACCACGCACATTGAGCTGCGGATCATCCTCGCGCACCGTGCCGATTCCGCTCAGGATGGCGCAGGCGCGCGCGCGCCAGCGATGCCCGTCCTGGCGGGCTTCCGGCCCGGTGATCCATTGGCTGACGCCGTTTTTCAAGGCGGTCTTGCCGTCCAGACTGGCCGCCAGTTTCAAGCGCACCCAGGGCCGTCCCCGCGCCATGCGGGAAACGAATCCGACATTGAGCTCGCTCGCTTCCGCTTCCATCAGCCCGCTTTCCGTGGCGATTCCGGCGGCGGTCAAAGCGGCCAGTCCGCGCCCGGCGACTTGCGGGTTGGGATCCTGCATGGCGGCCACGACACGCGCCACGCCGGCATCGATCAGGGCGCCGACGCACGGCGGCGTGCGTCCGTGGTGACTGCACGGTTCAAGCGTGACATACGCCGTCGCGCCCCGCGCAGTGTCCCCGGCCGCTTCCAGCGAGTTCAGCGAGTTCAGCGCATCGACTTCGGCATGCGCCTCGCCCGCCCGCCGGTGCCATCCTTCGCTGACAATCTTTCCGTCCCGCGCGATCACGCACCCCACACGGGGATTGGGGGTCGTGGTGAACAAACCGCGTTGCGCCAGCCGCAAGGCTCGCGCCATGAAAAGGTGGTCGATGGCGCTGAACATGACAGGAAGGATGGAAGGGGCAAAAACTATCGGACCGGTTGCGGCGCCGGACGCGATGACACTTCATTGACGAGATCGGAAAACGCGTCGACGTCCTCGAAATTGCGGTAGACCGACGCGAAGCGGACATAGGCCACCTTGTCGATCTTTTTCAGTTCATCCATGACCATCTCGCCGATTTTCTCCGAGGGTATTTCACGCTCGCCCTGCGTGAGCAGTTTTTCCACGATCCCCTGAATCGCCGCGTCGACCGCCTCGACCGTCACCGGCCGTTTGCGCAGGGCCAGCCACAGACTGGCCAGGAGCTTCTCGCGGTCGAAATCGACGCGCGACCCATTCTTCTTGACCACCTGCGGCAAGAGAATTTCCGCGCGCTCACAGGTGTGGAAGCGCTTGTCGCAGGACAGGCAACGCCGGCGGCGACGCACGATGTCGCCGTCTTCGCTGATGCGCGTATCCGCGACCGTCGTACCGGGCGTCCCGCAGAATGGACATTTCACGCCGGATTACGCTCCGTAGACCGGAAACTTCCCGCACAGCGCGGCGACCTGATCACGCACGCGCGCGAGCACGGCCTCGTCGTTCGGAGTATCGAGCACGTCGGCGATCAGGTGGGCCACCTGCTCGGCCTCGATTTCGGTGAAGCCGCGCGTGGTGATGGCCGGAGAACCGAGACGGATACCGGAAGTGACCATCGGTTTTTGCGGATCCTTGGGAATCGAATTTTTATTGACGGTAATGCGCGCCTTGCCCAGCGCCGCCTCGGCCTCTTTGCCGGTGATGTTCTTTGCCCGCAGATCGACGAGGAAGACGTGGCTTTCGGTGCGCCCGGAGACGATCCGCAGGCCGCGTTCTTCACCCAGCACCCGCGCCATGACACGCGCGTTGTGGATGACCTGTTCCTGGTATTTCTTGAAAGCGGGCGCAGCCGCTTCCTTGAAACACACGGCCTTGGCGGCGATGACGTGCTCCAGCGGCCCGCCTTGCAGACCGGGGAAGATGGCGGAATTGATGGCCTTCTCATGCGCCGCCTTCATCAGAATCGCGCCGCCGCGCGGGCCGCGCAGGGTTTTGTGGGTGGTGGTGGTGACAACATCGGCCTGCGGCACGGGATTGGGATAGAAACCCGCGGCCACCAGCCCGGCATAGTGCGCCATGTCGACCCAGAAAATCGCGCCGACTTCTTTAGCGATTTTGGCGAAGCGCGCCCAGTCGATGCGAAGCGAATAGGCGGATGCACCGGCGACGATGATTCTCGGCTTGTGTTCGCGCGCCAGGGCTTCCATGGCGGCGTAGTCGATGGCCTCCCTGGCGTCCAGCCCGTAGGCGACGACGTTGAACCATTTGCCCGACAGGTTGAGCGGCATGCCGTGGGTGAGGTGGCCGCCTTCCGCGAGGCTCATGCCCATGATGGTGTCACCCGGCTTGGCGAAGGCCATCAGCACGGCCTGATTGGCCTGCGAACCCGAATTGGGCTGCACATTGGCCGCATCCGCGCCGAACAGGGCTTTCAGGCGGTCGATAGCGATCTGTTCGACCACATCGATGTATTCGCAACCCCCGTAATAACGATGGCCGGGGTAGCCTTCGGCGTACTTGTTGGTCAGTTGCGAACCCTGCGCTTCCAGGACCGCGCGACTGACATAGTTTTCGGACGCAATCAGTTCGATATGCTCCTCCTGACGGCGATTCTCTTTCTCGATCGCACTCCACAGATCAGGATCAACTTTTGCCAAGGTATCTTTCGCTGAAAACATCGTCTGCCCCACAAGTCAATGAAAATCCGAGAATCATATCATGGCGAAACATGAGAGGCGTTTGCTTTCCCTCTCCCCGGTACAATCGCATGAATATATTTGTCATGGTAAAGCATGAACAGGCGTTTGCTTTCCCTCGCCCGCTTGCGGGAGAGGGTGCCCCGGCAGGGGCGGGTGAGGGGATGCCTGGGCCTGTTCCAGCGTTGTTTCGTACACAATCGCCACCCCCTCATCCGGCCTTCGGCCACCTTCTCCCCGGCGGGGAGAAGGGACTGGAGTGAGATCAGGTTCAGTCGTTCGGAACATTCCCCGGAAAGTCGCCGAAAGACTCTTTCCTGCCGATGAGGCGATAAACGATGGTGTCGCCCTTGCCCTTGAGGCGCAGCGTGCGCGGCGCTTCGAAATCGAACCACGGCCACAGCTTGCGATACGTCGCCCGGTCGACATGCACGAAGCCGGGAAATACCTCGCCGGTGATGCGGCTGGCCAGGTTCACCGTGTCGCCCCACAGGTCATAGATGAATTTCTTCTTGCCGACCACGCCGGCGATGACCGGACCACTGCTGATACCGATGCGCACTTCGAGACGCATCGCATTGACCTGAAAATCGCGCTGCAACAGATCGCACATGGCCAGCGCCAGGTCGGCGAGCGCCACGGTGAAATTCTCCTGCTGATCGTTCAGTCCACCGGCGACCATGTAGGCGTCGCCGATCGTTTTGATCTTTTCCAGCCCGTATTTCTCGGCCAGCTCGTCGAACGACGAGAACACGCGGTTGAGCATCGAAAAGACCTGCAACGGCGTCATTCCCTCGGCGATGCGGGTGAAATTGACGATGTCGACAAACATCACGGAAACGTCGGCGAAGGCGTCGGCGATCGTTTGATCGCTGTTTTTCAGCCGTTCCGCGATGGGACCGGGAAGGATATTGAGCAGCAGCCGCTCGGATCGCGCCTGCTCCAACTGCAAGAGATGATGCGCTTCTTTCAGCCGGGACAGGGCCTTCTGCTTCTCGATGGACGAATAACGCAACAGCAGGAAGACGAGGGTTGATACTACCGTGAAGTTCAGCGCGAAGAAGAGCAGCATCGTGCTGCTGGGGATGCTGACCAGTCCCGGAAACGTCGTGTCGGCCAGGTAATAGTCGAAGCCGCCGGAGATCGCGGTCAGTAAGACATAGGCGAAAAACCACGCCAGTGCCTCGCGCGTGCCGATCATCAGCATTGCCCCGACCGGCGCCAGCAGCGCCCACAGACTGATGCCGCAGGCGGTGATGAAGTTACCCGTGCTCCATTGCGCGACAAAGGGCATGAACAGGAACAGCGCCAACTGCGTCTGCCGGAATAACTTGAGCTTGAGCGTTTTGAGATAGAGCGCCAGATTGGCGATCAACAGCAGTTGGAAAAGAAACGGAATCGTCGAAGAAATTCGCGGATTGATCTGCCAATAGATGAACAACCAGAACATCGAGGCGAGGCTGATCAGACCGGTGGCGAAGAACAACAGCGATTTCTGCAGCCGCACCTCCTCGGAATCCGTCGGAAGGATTCCGGCGTGACGGATTCTGGCGATGAGACTGTTGAAAGAAGGCATATTCTTGTCGGGTGGGAGACCGTCCCGATTGAAACCTAAACGGCGGACGGGGTCAACCAGGGCAATGGCAGCAAGAGATTAGCGACAGGCCTTCAGGCCTGTCGGTCCAACGTGTTTTGGAAGGGGTTTGCTTCCACCTTTCTTACGGCCGGGGTTTCAACCGGAGTTGGTTTTGCGATGAATGACGACACTTCCCGCGGAGTATGGCGATCCAGTCAGGTGTCAGGTGACAGTACTTTCTGGCGGCGAAGCCGCCCCTGATTGCTGTTACCTGCTACCTGGATCCCTGATACCTGACCCCCTCTCCCACAAGGGGAGAGGGAAAGCAAACGCCTGTTCATGCTTTACCATGACAAATATATCCATGCGATTGCCCTGCATGTCAACCTCCTGTGCGTTTTTCTCCACCGATTTTGATTTAGAATGCATACTTGGTTGTAGTAGCGATCTCGAAGCTGTGACACCCCGGACCTCAATCATGACCCAGCCTGATACTTTAACGCCCGTGTTACGCATCGAACAGTGTATTTTGCTAATCCGTGGTCAGAAGGTGATGATAGATTCAGACCTTGCCGAACTCTATGGCGTGCCTACCAAAAGGCTAAATGAACAGGTCAAGCGTAATCGAGAGCGTTTCCCCAACGATTTCATGTTTCAACTCTCGACCGACGAGAAAACCGAGGTGGTCGCAAATTGCGACCACCTCAACAAACTCAAGTTTTCTAAAACGCTTCCTTTTGTGTTTACCGAGCACGGCGCGATGATGGCGGGTTTCATGCTCAACAGCGCCCATGCGATCGAAATGTCAGTCTATGTCGTGCGCGCCTTCGTGCGCTTACGTGAGGTGTTGGCGTCAAACCGTGAGCTGGCATTACGCCTGGACGATCTGGAAGAGAAGACCGAAGCGCTCGCCCTTCAGCATGACACCTTCGCGCACAACACGCGGGCACAGTTGAAGCAGGTTTTTGAGGCTATCCGCCAGTTGATGACGCCACCCAGTCCAGTCAAACGACCGATTGGGTTTGTGACAAGCGAAGAAGATAAATCGAACAAGCCGAAAGCTCCAAAAAAACGGCTGACAAAGATTAGAGCGAAGTAATCGGGCCGGAGCCGAAAATCGTCCCGAAGAAACACGGGGTGGTCGAAAATGGTGAAATTTTTTATCAATAAAATCAATATGTTAAGATGTATTTCTTGAGAGCATTTTCCGTTTATGTGACGGACAGTCAGGATGCGCCACATCTCGACTCTACCATTGTGACTGTCGGGTTGTGCTTCGCTTACCCAAGCTTGCTGATGAATGTTATGTCGTCAGTTGAAGGTCGATATGTTTACCCAGGCAGGAAAGCGCCGCCTCAACGGTTTCGATGCGTGTTTTGTTTTTCAAACGGAAAATCCGTTCGACGTTGGGCGGCGCCATATTCATCCGCCGCGCCAGTTCGGCTTTCTTCACGCCCTGAGAGAGCATTTCGTTGTGCAGCAACACCTTGGCAACGACAAGTGCGGGAAGCGCTACGGTGTGTTGTCCGCGCTTTGGACGCGACGGTGCGGGAACAGGGCGGCGCTCTTCAAAAAATATTTGTAAACCGCTTTCCAGCGCATCCGAGGCCTCGCTCAGCGCTTCCTCCAGGGTATCACCCACGGTGTGCACAAAGGAGAAATCAGGAAATTCAACAAGAAATCCACCGTTTTCTTTGTCGGGAATGAGTTCGATAGGGTAGTTCAGCATTGTTTTCTCCTTACTTCAAGCCCAGATCATTCTTGATCGACTGCGCCAGACCCGTTTTCATTTCTTTTGCTCCGTGGTCTGGAAAATACGAAAACCGCCCGTTCAACGTCACCTTGAAATGCGATCCTTTCGCTGGGGCGAAGGTCGCTCCAAGAGACTTTAGATAGCGGCAGAATTCGCTGTATTTCAAGGCGGCTGTATCCCATTGAGACAAGGCGATATTATCAAAAAAGATAACAAAGGCAAGTGTCTTTTTATGGAATGCCCCCCATGTTTTTTGACGCCCTTGAAAACGCCGCCCGGAGTTCCACCAATAATCGTGGTGCGTCCCTGTTTTTTCCAGCGTACAGGGTAGAAAAGCGCAGCGCATCCCGCCATTTGGCCTATGCGCACGCACAAGCGCCCTGTTTTTACGCCAGTAATTTTATAAGCGTTACCGCCAATGCAACAGAACCCAAAACTGAGCCGACATTCCATTTGATAATGTCGGCTTTTGTTTCCGCGAGCTTGATTTCAAAATCTGCTTTTAGCGTTATTTCCAGTTCTTTCAAGTCACGTGTCGTGGCAACTTCGGCGACGGTCATGATGTTTTTGAGCGCATTGCTGATCCCCTCGGCCTGTTCGGGGTTAAAGCCTTTGGCCTGCAAATCTTTGACAAACTGATGGGTATCAAAAGTAATGGCCACCATAGGGTATTCCTCCTGCGATGAGATGAAGTCTAGCACAACAGATCCTCTGTCTGCGCCGGGACGATAGAGTTGCATAACTTTGGAGCAAGCAAAGCGAAGTCCAACAAAGCACCGTGGGAGAATGTTGCGGGCAGCAATGCTTACTACAACCTATATGATCTGTTCCGGGAAATCCGGAAAATCCGTCCCCAGGGTTTTCCCGGATTCGCTGGGACTTTGAAGTGTATAGGTTGGGGTGAGCGGAGCGAACCCCAACGCAACAGCTTGATTTATCCCAATGTTGGGGTTCGTTCCACTCACCCCAACCTATGCGTGCTTTGCCTGCCCTACGCTGGCTATGCTCGCTACCCGGTTTTTGTCATTCCCGCGAAAGACGGAAAAATCAGTGTCATTCCGGCGCAAGCCGGAATCCAGTGCGTTCTCTCCCGCCAGAATGGCGGCCTGTCAAATCAAGGCGATGAAAACCATTCATCGCTTAAGACAATCGGCGGAATGCGGCTGCGCTTTTCCGCCCTACGCGGGTTTTCGCAGGAAACCGTGGTGCGTCCCGGTTTTTCGGTTTTTATGGAGATTATCGTGTGACAGAATTATGGCGTACTACGCAAAAAGCGTATAACATGAGCTATGGTTTTTATTGAACTTACCCCGTTTCGCCGTTTCATCACGCTCTCTGATGAAGAGCTGCGCCAGTTACAAAACGATATCATGAAAAACCCGGACGCCGGGGAGCGGCTGCGCGGGGGGCGCGGTTTGAGGAAAATCCGTATCCCTTGGTCCGGACATGGGAAAAGTGGCGGCGCGCGGGTGATTTATTACCTGAAGATTTCGGATGCGCGCTGTTATCTGTTGTTGGCTTACTCGAAAAACGTCATGGACAACCTGACGCCGGCCCAATTACTTGAACTTGTTCAAGCGCTTCTGGAGGAAGACTGAAATGGAAACCGAAGTTTTTTCCGCCTTACTCGAAGGCGTAAAGGAAATGAAGCGTCACATGCGGGGTGAAACCGTTCTCGGTCTCCGGGAAACCCACATTGAAGAAACCGATGTCAAATCCCTGCGCGAATCCGCCAGCGTCTCGCAAACCGAATTCGCGCGGATGATCGGCGTATCGAGACGAACGCTGGAAAATTGGGAACAACACCGCTCACATCCTTCCGGCCCCGCCCGTGCCCTGTTGAAAATCGTAGCGGCCAACCCGAAAGCGGCGCTCAAAGCGCTGCACTCGTAATGAGTTCAGGCCGGATTACAGTGTATAGGTTGGGGTGAGCGGAGCGAACCCCAACGCAACAGCTTGATCTATCCCAATGTTGGGGTTCGTTCCACTCACCCCAACCTATGCGTGCTGCGCGGGCTGTTTTTCTTGTAAGACAATCGGGATAGGGGCGGTCAGAAACCTGACCGATCCCCTCCCACACCACCCGGCATGCGGGTCCGCACCGGGCGGTTCGAGCAGTTGAGGTCATGAGAGTCGTGGGACGCCGAGTGGGTCGAAATAAGCA
>BNUC01000051.1 GCA_025997075.1 Betaproteobacteria bacterium
GCCCCGACGATACAGAAGCTTCCGCCATCAAACGCGCGGACGAAGCAACGTACCGTGCAAAGGCAGCAGGCAAAAACCGGGTCGTGTCGATTTGATAACGCTGACACAACAAGGTCGCCAGCAATACTCTCACAAGGGAACTGCGTAGCTTAAAGCCTCGGAACCGGGTAAACTTGCAGGTGGAAAGGAGTGTTCTATGACAACCTTGAAATCACTCGAAAAGTATGAGGATAATGGTCGCTTCGATCAGATGATGAATAAGGGGATTGCGAAAGGTATCGCCGAGAGTCGTGCCTTGGGAATTCCTGTTGAAGGCTATTTGAACAATGACCTGCCGTTGGCAGTACCAACGAATAACTCGAAGAAAAAGCCGGCCACGACAAAAACCAGGCGCGCAGCAGGCAAGAAATTACAGCCACAACCCATAGCAGCCTGAATCTAAACATGGGTAATTCTGTTAATGCACAGGGGGGCAAAAATGCCCCCCTTGTTATTATTTTTGCCGGCCCGAATGGTTCTGGCAAATCGACCACTAATGCGGAAATACTGAATGACCCGGAACTGAATTTCAAGGGTGAGTACATCAACGCGGACAATATCGCCAAGGCCTTAGCTAACGAAATATCAGACTATCGTAAACGCAATATCAAGGTGGCAGAAATTGCGGTACAGCGTCGCCAAACCGCCATAAATGAAAACCGGACGTTTGCTTTTGAAACTGTCATGAGCACTCCGGAAAAAGTGGCCATCATGACGCAGGCCAAGGCCAAAAATTATGGCGTAGCGTTGTATTTTATTACCACGGACAATCCTGAAATAAATGTAGCGCGTGTCGGAGCGCGGGTTGCCAAAGGAGGGCATACGGTTGATCCAGACGCCATTCGCCGTCGTTATCACAGCACAATGGACTTGTTGCCTTGTGCTGTTGAACATGCCGACTCTGCCCGGATTATTGACAACTCGGGCGGCAAAAGCATCAGTGTGGCAATCAAAAGATCTGACCGTTTGACGCAGATAGAGCCGAACCCGCCGGAATGGGTTGATGAAAAGCTGGTAAAACCCTATCGAGACCGTGAAGCATCGCGAGAAAAGATAAAACAGTCCTACAAAGCGGAATGTGAGCGTGCCAGTACGTCAGCGACCATGTTAACTGATGCCGATGCCAGTCACGGCAAGACCTACAAAGGCAAGATCATAGGTGTCACAGTACACCATGCACTACAGCAAACCGGAGCCAACAAATTTGTCATCCACGACCGCAGCCTGAGCATTCCGCAAGAATTGCAAAAAGGAAAGCAAGCCACCATTGCCTATACCTACGACAAAGGCAAAATTGTGGCGCTCATGCAAGGAAAGGGTAGTAGGGCGCAAAAGCGAAGCGCCTTGCGCCGGATGTGAATGCAGGAGGCCGAACCAATGGCGAAAAAAAAACCGACAACTGAAAAATCCCCGGCTCTTTCAGCGCAAGCGCTTGAAGAATACACCGTGCAAGGCGAACCCGGACAAAGGGAGCGCAGTTATTACTGGAAAACGGCGATTGGCTTGCAAGCGGTCGATGGCATCAAGCCCTCTGACTATCTGATTGCCACGGCGAACGAGAACATTCGCGGCGACATCACGCTAGACGAGGCCGAGCGCAGGATTGAGAGTTACTACAAAACGCGCCCTGCCGCGCCGGATGAAGACCGCACGGAGGAAGCGGACAAGGTCCTGAAAAACCGTGAGTTGCTCGCCGTGCCGGATAATGATGTGATCGCCAATGTCGGAGATAATGTCGGAGAAAAAGCCGACATGAAATCATTGATTCTCGCAAATCTGAAAGAGCGGCCTGAACTATCCGCGAAAGAGCTTGCAGCTTCGCTTGGAAAAACGTCCCGAACCATCGAACGTCATATCAAAGAACTACGGGAACAGGGAATTCTTGTGCGCATCGGCGCCGACAGGGGCGGGCATTGGAAAATGAAAAACTCTTGACCAGCGTGATTACAAAGGGCGCTGAAAGTGCCTACAAGGCCTTGATTTGTGTTTTGCCGATGCTAACCGCACAATACCGCCATCAAAAATCGCGCCTGACGCCATGTTGCATCGACATCTCAACCACCAACGCTTGACTCTTGCCGCCATTGACGACGTGATTTCCCGCGGTCGCTGGAATGACTGGGCTGAACTGCGTCAGGCGGCTTTGGCGGATCACACCGTGCTGGACAAGGTCACGCGTGTTTGCTGCCCTTACCTGACCGACCCTTACGCCCAACGTTATCACTTCTGGATGTGCTATGCCGAAGAACACCGCGCCGCTGCCTGATTGGGAACTTGTTCTCTCGTCAAGAACCGGGACTACCACATGACCCACAGCGCCGGGCAAAAACTACAGATCGTCCTCATCCAGCCCGAGGGATATACACATTCAGGTTCCCTGGCCGAACTCGCGGAAACCCTGATCTATGGCCTTGATGCGCTCGGCGCCGACTTCCGGTTCGACATCAACACGCTGGCAGACGACGCCGTCAACATCATCCTCGGCGCGCATCTGCTTGATGAGCGCAAAATGCGCGCCCTGCCGGACGAAAGCATCCTCTACAACTCCGAACAGATCGACGATGGATCGACCTGGATCAGCGGTCCGTATATGGAATTGCTGCGCCGATGCACGGTCTGGGACTACAGCGAGGCCAACATCGCCCTGCTCCGACAGCGCGGTGTTCAGCGCATTCGCTATGTTCCGATCGGCTATGTTCCGCAGCTCACGCGCATCCCGGCCAGCGTGCCGCAGGACATCGACGTGCTGTTTTACGGATCGATCAACGAGCGCCGCAAGAACATTCTCGAAGGACTGATTGCGCGGGGCTTGCGCATCGAATTCCTCGCCGGCGTTTATCGCGAGGAGCGGGACCGCCTCATCGCGCGCGCCAAGGTCGTACTCAACATGCACTACTACGACGCCTGCGTCTTCGAAATCGTGCGTGTCTCTTACCTGCTGTCCAATGAAAAAGCCGTCGTCGCCGAATGCGGCGCGACGACCACCATCGAGCCCGACATCCGCGACGCCGTCCGCGCCGTCCCTTATGACCGCCTCGTCGACGCGTGCGCCGAACTGGTGGCGGATGCCCAGCTTCGCGCCAACCTGGCCCGACGCGGTTTCGAGATTTTCGCCCGTCGGGACGAAAAGGCGATTCTCGCCGCAGCGCTGGACTGGCCGTTCGCGCCGCGGGAAACCGCTTTCCCGACGCTGCTCAATCTGGGTAGCGGCAAGGACTGGCGCGAGAACTGTCTCAACGTCGACATCAGCGAAGCCATGCGTCCCGATGCCTCGCTCGACATTGGCCAGCCGCTGGAAACCGCGCAACCGTTGACGACCCGGCGCTTCGGCACGATCAAGCTTTACGACAACACCTTCGATGCCATCTTCGCCAACGATGTCCTCGAACATATCCCGGACCTGATGACCGCGATGGGGAACTGCCTGCGCTTGCTCAAGCCCGGCGGCACTTTCCATATCCACGTGCCCTACGACCTCTCTCTCGGCGCGTGGCAGGACCCGACGCACATCCGCGCTTTCAACGAAAACAGTTGGCTGTATTACACCGACTGGTATTGGTACATGGGCTGGGCCGAAGCGCGTTTCGAGCAATTGAGCCTGGAATTTCACCTGAGCAAACAGGGCGAGCAACTGCACGCCTCAGGTCGTCCGCTCGAAGAACTCCTGCGCGCGCCGCGCGCCGTCGACGGCATGAGCGTGATCCTGCGCAAGCGTTATCTGCTCGAATCGGAAACTGCACGTGTCGGCGAGGCTCTGCGCAGGCCGTGGGATGACAAACCTGTCAGGAATACTCCATGAGCACACCACATCCAGATTTCCCCAATGAGTTCTACCATGACGCCGATCTACGCCTCGCGCGGGCTATTCCCGAGGATTCCCGCGACATCCTTGATATCGGCTGCGGCGAAGGCCGGCTCGGAGAATTCCTCAAGCGCATGCAGGTGCATCGCCGCATCACTGGCATCGAGAAGCGGCGAGAGCTCGCAAGCCTCGCCGCCGCCCGTCTTGATGCGGTTCTGGTGAATGACATCGAACGTGACACCCTACCCCTCGAAGCAGAGAGTTTCGATTGCATCGTCGCCGACGAAACGCTCGCACACTATGCCGATCCCCAAACGGTACTGAAACGTCTGCGCCCGCTGCTGCGTCCCGGCGGACACCTGATCGCCGCGTTACCCAACCAGCAACATTGGTCGCGCATCGACGGTCTGCTGCGCGGAGAAGGGCTCGCGAGCCACGGCGAAGGACGAATTCATACCACGACTGACATCACCAGGCGCTTTCTTGACGCCGGTTACCTGCCGCGCTTTGTCGATCAACGTTACATGCCGGCGCCGGTTGACTGGCTGGCAGCCATGCAAGCTGCCATCGCTCGCCAGGGTCTCGATCCAGCCAGGTTCGCGGTAAGAACGCAGGCCTTGCAGTACTACATCGAAGCGCGTCCTATCGAGGGACTGTTCAGGGGTAGGGATAATGGAGAAATTGCCCCGGTCAGCGTCGGCGTCTGTACCAACAACCCGGTCACGCTGCGCGAGAATCTGCTGGCCTCGCCATGCCTACAGAACGGCGGACACGAAATAATAACGGTTGAAGGCGCCGCCAGCGCTGCCGATGGGCTCAACGCTGTGATCGCCCAGGCAAAGCATGAACTTGTCGTACTCGCACATCAGGATGTCTATTTACCCGCCTGGTGGATCAACCGCCTGTGGCAGCAATACGACAAGGCCCGCCAAATCACCAACGACAAGGTCGGCGTGATGGGCGTCTGGGGCATACTCGGAACGCCAGGCGGCATCCAATGCAGCGGCGACGTCTGTGACCGTGACACTCTGCTCGACTCAGTAACGCCGCAGCCGATACAAACGGGAAGCCTCGACGAGCTGGTACTGATCGTCCCCAAGGACACGCCGCTACGTTTCGACCCGGCGCTCGGTTTCCACCTATATGGGACCGACATCTGCCTGTTGGCGGAAAATATGGGACTTCAGGGCATAGCTATCAATGCGCCCTGCCACCACAACTCGAAAATGGGCAGGGAACTGCCAGCAGCTTTCGAGCAAAGCAAATCAATAATGCGCAAGAAATGGGCCGCCCGATTACCGATTGTGACGCCGTGCGCC
Organism: Betaproteobacteria bacterium; assembly: GCA_025997075.1. Taxonomy (GTDB): domain Bacteria; phylum Pseudomonadota; class Gammaproteobacteria; order Burkholderiales; family Rhodocyclaceae; genus Propionivibrio. The sequence goes on from BNUC01000051.1 coordinate 5,161, forward strand.
TTCATTGCGTGACCCTGCAAAGGCTGAAATATTCATGCGATTGCCCTCTATTTAGGGAAGCGCTGATTTATTCAAATTCCGTCATTGCAGCGTACCGGCCGCGTTAGCGGCCGTAGCCTGCGACTCCGCCTGATGGCTACGCGCAGGATGACGCCGATGGGTAATTCCGCCCTACAAAAAACCACAAAGCTGGCACGTCAATTGCCTGCTTGTGCGTCCGCGCACAATATGCGTTCCAGCCTCCACGCCGACGGGTTCGGCACTACAATAATGGTTCACGAGACTCAGGAATGGACCATGCAAAAACCTTTTTTATCCCCACTCAACGACGCGGTCTTCAAGATGTTGTTTGGCGACAGCCGGGATGTCGAGCCTCTGACCAATTTCCTGAAGTCCGCGCTCTCCATTCCCGCCGAGGATTACGAGGAAGTCACCCTGGCCGATCCGCATCTGGCGCGTGAAGGCTGGGACGACAAGCTGGGTATTCTGGACGTGAAGCTCAAGACTCGTTCCGGCAGAGTAATCGACGTTGAAATCCAGGTGAGCAATCAACGCGATCTGCGTCAGCGAATCATTTTCTACCTGGCTAAAATGGTCACGGAACAGATCGGCGAAGGCGAGCGCTACCAGACAATCCAGCCCGCCATCTGCATCCTGATCACCGATTTCACGCTGATTGAAGAGAATTCAAGCTACCATAACCGCTACCGGCTGCACGACGCGCAAAGCGGGTCGGAATTTACCGACTTATTGGAAATCGACACGCTGGAATTGCCGAAATTGCCCAAGGATGACGGCACGACGCTGTGGGACTGGATGGGATTTTTGAAAGCGGAAAGTAAGGAGGAACTGGACATGCTCTCAGAGAAGAACCCCGAAGTAAAAAAGGCCGTCGCCAAACTGATGACGCTCTCGGAAGACGAACGGGCGCGGATGCTGGCGGAGTCACGGGATAAAATGCGCTGGGATATGGATTCCAGAGAGCGGGAAGCTGAGGAAAGGGGCTTGGAAAAAGGCTTGGAAAAAGGCTTGGAAAAAGTCGCGCGTAACGCCCTGAAAAGAGGAGATTCCATCGAAGATATCGCGGAACTGACCGGGCTTTCGATTGAAAAGATTCAGGCGCTGACTCTGCACTAATCGTCCCTGTAGCCATCCCTGGGTTATTCTTCGGCTATATTTTGCGCTTTTGCGGCATTCAAACTTGTGCGGGGAGTAGAGGTAAGCTAAGACACGGGCGAGAATCGGAAAAGAGGATGAATATTTCGTGTGCTTGAAGGGAAAGAGGAGAATGATGTGTCACTGGACACGCTACGTTACCGCCGCTGGATAAACGCCAGGTCGTTGGACGAACTGGATGTCCGGATATTCCAGGAACACGCGAAAAATCTCTGGAAGACGCGCTTGATGTACGAGTTCTGCTTCGTACTCAAGCCAGGAACGGAACCCCTTCTCGCCGACAGTATCGATTCCTTGGCCGGGCAATATTACGACGGCTGGCGTCTTTCGATCTTCGCCAATACCCCTTCCCAGGAAGAAGAATTCACGCAGGAGGGCAACACTGTGCGCTGGGTGCAGTTCCCGGAGAACGCCTCTCCTGCGGATTTCATCAACGCACACCTGATCCACAGCCCCGCGCACTGGGTCGGCTTCTTCGAATGTGGAACGCAGTTCGAGCCGCAACTGTTGCTGTCGCTCTCCGATTACCTCGCGATTCACCCCGAATGGCGCGCCATTTACACGGATGAAGACACAATCGACGCCACCGGCGAGAGACGATCGCCACTGCTCAAACCCGATTTCAACCTCGAACTGCTGCGCTCGGCAGATTACATTGGCGGTCCGTTCGTCGACAAAAAAGCGCTGATGGAAGCCGGCGGGTATTCCAGAGTCGCCGAAGCCGAACAATTCGATATCGCACTTCGAATCGCCGACGCCAAAGGCGATTCGGCGATCGGCCATATTCATGATGTTCTGGTACACACGCCTCCCGCTTGCCCACGTGCCTCCGACGGCGGCGCGGCCCAGGCGCTGCGGGAACACCTCGCCCGGCGAGGCATCGACGGCGAGGTGTTCCAAGGCATGGTGGAAGGCATCACCCGCCGCGTTGTTTACCATCACCCCGATACGCCCAAGGTGTCGATCATCATCCCCACGCGCAACCGGCTCGACCTTCTGGGTCCCTGTATCGAATCGCTGCTCAAGAACACCAAATACCCCAACTGGGAACTGCTCATCGTCGATAACGGCAGCGACGATCCAAACGTCGCCCCCTATTACGAAACGCTGTGCCGCTCGCTCCCTGAAAAAATCCGTCTGCTGCACTATGATGAACCGTTCAACTACTCGGCGATGAACAACCTGGCGGCCCGCCACGCCAGGGGCGACTACCTGCTGCTGCTCAACAACGACACCGAATGTATTCACGACGACTGGCTCGACGCGATGATGAGCCACGCGCAGCGGCCTGACGTAGGCATCGTCGGCGCGCGCCTGCTGTTCCCGGATTCGTTGAAGGTACAGTATGCCGGCGTTGTGCTCGGCATGACCGGCACGGCTGGCCACGTCTTCGTCGGCTCGCTATCACATGACAAATCCGGATACCTCAACCGTGCTCAGTCCGATCAGGAATACTCGGCCGTCACCGGCGCTTGCCAGTTGATCCGCAAGTCCCTGTTTGACCAAGTGGGCGGTCTCGATGTAGACGTGTTCCGTGTCAGCCTCAACGATATCGACCTGTGCCTGAAAGTCAGACAGCAAGGCTACCGCATCATCTGGACACCTTTCGCTACCCTGCTGCATCACACTGCGGCGACCCGGATTGAAGACATGAAGAACCCGGAGAAAATCGCCTCTCTCCAGAAGGAGTGCAACGAGTTCTACCTGCGCTGGACCGGGCGCCTCGTCGACGATCCGGCCTGGAACCGGAACCTCAGTCTGAACGAAGTCACTCCGGCCGTCGAAGACGAGCTCGCCGTTCCATGGCAGCGCGAGTTTCACGACCGTCCACGCATCGTAACCATGCCCTTGTCCGGCGGCGCTGCCGAATACTGCTGCCTCGCCCCGCTGCGTGCCCTGCACGCCGCCGGCAAGCTCCAATATGCCGCTGTTTGCCAGTCGCGCCCAGATTTCGAACGCGCCCCGATGCCCATCGAACTAGCCCGCATGGCGCCTGATACGCTGCTCATGCACGCCCCGGTCGACGATGCGCGTTGCCAGGCGTTGCTGAGTTATCCGCATTTCAACCCGGATATCTTCCGCATTTATACGCTGGACGATCTGATTACCAACCCTCTTCCTGACAATACGACTTACTCTTTTCTTCTGGAAGATGCCTTGGTGGAACGTCTGGCGCTTGGACTCCAGGCCAGCCATCGCTTGATTGTCAGTACCGAGCCGCTGGCCAGAGCCTGCCGCCATCTGATCGACGACATTCGCCTTGTGCCGAATAGCCTGCCCTGGTCCGTGTGGGGCGAACTCGAAAGCCAGCGCCGCCGTGGCCCACGTTTGCGCGTCGGCTGGGCGGGGGCACAGCAACACGCGGACGACCTGCGGCGCTTTCTATGGGAGATCGTCGAGGCTACGCAAAGCGAGGTTGACTGGGTCTTCATGGGCATGAAGCCGGAAGGAATCAACCCCAGCGGCATCGAATTCCACGATTACGTCCACTTCATCAACTACCCGGCCAAGCTCGCTTCACTCGATCTCGACTTGGTGGTCGCCCCGCTTGAGTATCACCCGTTCAACGAAGCCAGAAGTAATCTACGCCTTCTGGAATACGGGATTCTTGGCTGGCCTGTCATTTGCACCGACATCTTCCCTTACCAGACTGATAATCCGCCGGTAACCCGCTTACTCAACGAGGCCGACAAATGGATCGCCGCCATCCGCGAACGGGTCGCCGAACCCGACGCGCTGGCGCGAGAGGGTAATACGTTGCGCGAATGGGTAAAATGGCACTATCTGCTGGAGAACAGGCTTGACGAATGGCTTTCGGCATTTCTGCGCTAATCTGTACAGCAACATTTGACGTGTTGGGATTCGTTATGCTCACGCCAAGCTATGCTCTACCTCGTCATTCCGGCGCAAGCCGGAATCCAGGAATTTGAGCGTGGGTACAGGTGGAAGGGATATCTGCGAGAATTGAGCCTTTGAAAGATTAACATACCATTATGTGAAAAATTGACATGCGCAAAGTTCTTACATATGGAAAGTTTGACCATCTAAACCCAGAGCACATTGAATTTCTGAGACACGCCAAATTACTCGGAGATTATTTGATTGTATCGCTGAATGCCTGGCTTGAAAGTGATCAAACTATTGAAGAAAGAAAAAATGCTTTGCTCTCACTGGCTGAAGTAGATGATGTGTTTTTAGAAAACGATCCTCTCAACAGATGGAATGATATTATTACTCTCGACGCTTCTGTTCTTGCACTGGGTAAAAAGAACTATGTTTTATGGAAGCAATTGAACCCGGATATTGAAATTCGTTTTATCCAATCAAAAACAGCATATATACCATTTCTTGTAGTTTGTATGGGTCAGGCATGTAGTTTGAAATGCCGTGATTGTGGGAATTTTTCTCCGTACGCGCCCAAAGATACCAGATTTTATTCGACAGAGCAGATTATCCGGGATTTACAGGTTTTAATAAAACAATGCAGTGCTATTGAAATCCTCCAAATCCAGGGCGGGGAACCATTCTTACACCCAGGCTTGGGAGATTTACTTAATTATTTAATCCGGGAAGAAAGTAGGATTCATACTATCGTGGTGGCGACAAATGGGGCAATACCCACTCCTCCACAAAATGTCCTTGAATATCTGAAAGATAAAAAGTGTTTTGTCCGGATAAGTAACTATAAAAATGTACCTCGAATTAGCAGGAAGATTGAAAATACAGTGACGTTATTTGAGAAAAATCATATTCGCTATGGTGAATTTAATTTTGCAAGCGGAATTGCCAAGTGGAACAGAATGGGGAGCCACCTGGATACTTATCACGAAGCAAGTGATGAAATTGTTAAAAAAAGATTTAATGATTGTGCGTTTCGCGGTTGTCTCACTTTGGAAAACTCCACTTTAGGATATTGCTCAAGAAGTGTAATTGCCACAAGACTTCAGAATTTTCATCCTGGCGCAGACGATTATTTGCAGGTAAGTGATAGTGTTGATTTCAGAATACGTCTGGTTGATTATGTCACCAACAGACATTATATGGAATGCTGCCGTCTGTGCAATGGAACGGCAGGAGAACTGATATTACCTGCTATTCAATTAAATTATAAAGAGTAAATTTATGATTGTTGGCTATACATCAGGGGTGTACGATCTTTTTCACATTGGACACTTGAACTTGCTGAAAAACGCAAAAAGCATGTGCGACAAGCTGGTTGTAGGTGTAACTACCGATGATTTAAGCGTCTATAAAGGGAAGAAGCCTTTTATCCCGTTTGAGGACAGGATTGAGATAATCCGCAGCATCAAGTATGTTGACGCTGTTGTCCCACAAGAAACAATGGATAAGGCAACGATGTGCAAGAAACTCAAGGCATCCATCCTGTTTGTTGGTGACGACTGGTATGATACGGCCAAATGGAACGATATTGAAAAAGAGCTTGCCATATCGGGAGTCAAGGTTATATATTTTCCGTATACGAAAGGGATTTCATCCACAAAAATCACTAATGCGCTTATGCAAGTGCGCGGTTGGAGCATCGATGAATTCAATAATAGTTGATAAAACATATGCCATGAGCAGTTTTCTGCAATTTCGTGCTATTTATGACCAGCACGTGAAATTTTCCGAGCATATCAATTTGCCGCGCCGTGCAGATATTGCTTTTGCACAAAATCGAACTCCGATAGATACGTCTGAACAGTTATATGAGCATATCAAGTCGTTCGTTGAACAGGAAACCTCTGGCGGCAAGGCGGCATTAGCGTTGAGCGGCGGCATAGACAGCGCGATTTGCGCCAAATTCATGCCAAAAGGTTCGGTTGCGTACACTTTCAAATGTGTGGTTCCCGGTAAACAGGTAATAGATGAAACGCTGAAGGCAAAACAATTCTGCGATATAAACGGTTTGGAGCAGCGAGTAGTTGACGTGTATTGGGAAGATTACGAAACGCTTACTACCAATTTGTTTCACTATATCAACGCGCCGTTTCATTCGATTGATGTGCAGATATACAAAGCAGCGTTGCAAGCGAAACAGGATGGGTTTGACACTTTTATTTTTGGTCAAGGCGCTGATTTGATTTACGGCGGGTTTGACAGGTTGCTGTCAAGAGATTGGACATTAGGCGAATTCATCGAAAGATATTCGTGCGTAATGCCGTATAAGGCATTGAAAGACTTTATCGTAATAACCGAACCCTATACAGAATACAACAAAAACGGTTATATTGACTTGCACAATTTCCTTGATAATCATCTATTTTGGGAAGATATACACTCGTACCATAATTCGTGCGCGGCGGCGGACGTGAGGTTCGCCGGAGCGTATATGAATACGGTTCATAAACCGCTTGATATTCAGCGTATTCGCAATGGAGACAGCAAGTATTTGGTGCGTAAAATATTCAAAAGCCTATACCCTGATGTTGAAATGTCAGTGAAAACACCAATGCCGCGTCCGATGGACGAATGGCTTGAAAACTGGAACGGCCCGAGGCGCCCCGAGTTTTTTGAAAATTGCCATGTCAATATGTCCGGTGACCAGAAATACTACGTTTGGGTGCTGGAAAAATTTCTGAATGAATTTGATATATAAATTCCGACACATAAACGTATGATTAAGGAGAGCGATTATTTATAAAGTAGCAATATCAAGCTGCAATAGTTATGACCTTCAAGATGTGAACAGTTCAATATCGGAACTGATGTCGCATTTATCCTACGATTTTGCAGATTTTATCAAACCCGGCATGTCGGTGTTCATCAAGCCGAATTGGGTAGCCTCGCGTTGGCGTGAATCAGCCCCGCATGTTGATACGCTTTGGAGCGTAATTACTCACACTGCTGTAATTGAAGTTGTTGCAGATAGAGTTGCGGCCGCCCTTGATGGCAAAGGTGAGATTATTATCGGCGACAATCCGTCAATCGATGCTGACTTTGAGGAGCTTATGCAGTTTACCAATGTTCGTAGGTTGGAGAGCAAATACGATGTTCCTCTCAAAATACTCGATTTGCGTCCGCTGGTATGCAAGGACTTGGCAGATTACGGGAAAAAAGCGAAAATGTACCGGCAATCCGGCGACCCGCTAGGTGATGTTGAAGTAAATCTCGGAAGAGAATCTTTATTGTGCGAAGTTGATTCTTCATTGTTTAGAGGCGTGTTCGATGAGAGGGAAGATACCGTCTCTGCGCATACAGGCGAAACACAATTGTATACTTTTGCCAAGAGTTTGTATGACGCGGATGCGTATATTTCAATACCCAAATTAAAAACACATCAAAAAGTAGGGATGACGCTGAATTTGAAAGGGCTTGTCGGCAGCATAACAAAAAAGAATCAGCTTGTTCACTGGCGTATCGGTTCGCCTGAAACAGGTGGCGATGAATATCCTGACATGGCCAGTTTGCAGGCGGCCAAACGCGCGAAAGTCACACATCGCGGCGCGCATCCTGGTAACGATACCATCTGGCGTATGGTTGTTGACCTTTACCATGCCATGGGTAAACGGGAGCGCAATTATTTTTCCGTGGTAGACGGTATAGTTGCCGGAGAGGGTCAGGGACCATTTTGTCCGCATTCCAGGAAATCAAATGTTCTGATTGCGGGTAACAACTTGCTTGCTGTTGATATTGCATCAGCAAGGTTAATGGGATTTGAACCTAGTAAAATAAGCTATTTGTGGCATTTTTTTGATGCAAATAAAGTGTCACTTAATGATATCTCTGTATTGAGCAAAGCTTATGATAGTGAATCGTTCTTTGTTAATGATTCAGCTTATTTGGATTTTACCGTTCCAGAACAGTGGCGTGGTATAAAGATATAGAAGCGTGTGCAGTTGAAATATTTGTAAAAACAGTTTGCCTTCTTGTGCCCGACTCATGTCCAAGATATCGAGGAACAAAATGGAAGAGGAAATACTGCAAAAAATTCTTGCCTTGCTTGTTGAGCAGGACGCCAGGCTGAAGGCGCTGCAGCAGGAAAACGCCATGTTCGCGCAACGGCTCGATGGCATCGCCAGCCTGTGCGCGGCAACTCCCGATGGATTGCGCCCACCGCTCCGTCAAGGAACGCTCGGGGATCATTGGGACGCGGTCAACCGCGACATCCAGGGTGCCTTTCATCCAACACTGTCCGTTCTTCATCTCGACGCCAGTTATTTGCGCTATTGGCAACTGCTTGATCTCGATCTGAGCGGCAAGCGTATTGGCGTGCTGACCACAAGCAACGCGGAATTCCCGGATGTACTGGAGACCACGCAGGCAGCCGAATGTATGGAAATACGCCTGCATTCCATCAACGGCCCGTTCCTCCTGATTTCTGCGGATCATTCCGGCGAGCGTGTGACCAAAGATTATCCTGGTGGTCTGGAATCGGCCTTACTGCCCTTGGAAGGATGCGATCTGTTGTGGATTCCCGATCCATACCTGGCCAGTCTTTTCCTGCGTTGCCAGGGGCAACTCCAGCGAATTTGCGAACGCGCGGAAAGTTTCCTGTTTTCCTTCAGGACGAGCGACTGGAAGGAAGATGCCGTTCGCTTTCGGCTTCACGCATACGGATTTACCGAAATCCGCCGGACTCCGGAATCGGATGAAACGGCCTATGTCACGCGGTGGCATGAAACAAAAGGGATATACGCGCTCACGCCACAATCCATGGAAAAAGACGATCCCCCGCCAATCAGACTTCTGCTGGCGACCAAGGCTCGATCCGCTTCGTTCCGCCTTGTTTCGCGCCCAGAGGAGAAGATGGTATGAAAAAAGCGCCAATTTTCGTTATCTGGGGCTATGGCTCCGAAAATATATTTCTGCCTTTCGCCGACTTTCTGCGCGCTCAGGGTCACGAGGTTCTTACCTTGCCGGACGCCCGCATCAGCAAGAAAATGGAACTTGAATACCTGCTGCGGGAGCCGTTTATTCTGCTTACATCTTCTCATTTCACGCGAGACGCCAAAATTCTGGCCACCATTTATCCCGAAATACGGATTGAAAACGACTTCCTCGAAATTCTTCACCATACCAAGCCCTTGCTCTCCGTATTTTATCCGCACGACCCGGCAACCCCATTGGTACTGAGCGAGCCGATGTTACTCAGCGCGTTTGACCTTGTGCTGTGGCCAACGCCATTCTTCGGCTATCAGCCCAAGCCCAAAAATATCCGGGACGTGGGATTGATTTTATTTCGCGGAGAATGGATACCCCCAAAAAAACGGACTTACGATTGCGTGTGGTTTTTTTCGGAATTCTCGTCTTACGCCAAACGTTACGGCAGCCAAAAAACCTATGAAAAGCTCACCCCGATTCTGGATTGCGGCGTCGCCATAAAATTCCCGTTCTGGCCGGGTTACAAGGAGTTCGAACGCGAATTCCAGGCGCGAGGCGCGACCGTCATACCCGCCGAATGGCATACCGGCGACATCCTGCGAAATTGCCGCGTCGCTGTCGCCAACTCATTTTCCGGCATCGTCCCCGAAGCCGCCTTCATGGGTACGCCAGTGATCGCGCTTCCAATGGATTCCTCCGACGATCCAAACGACGATCAGCAAATACAACAACGTTGGCAAATACAACGCGAGATATTTTCCGTGCTTCCGGGCGTTATTCTGAGCAAGTATGAGGATTTTCCGCGCCATCTGGCTGCCATGCCCCCGGCAAGGCCACCTTTGGTCAAGCAATTCGATCCGCAGCATGTGCTGGACATCATCCTGACCGAAGCCGCCTCGAAACAGGCCCGCCTCGCCGAACCTGTTTCTCCGCGAGCGTTCAGCATCGAAATTGATGAGGCCCCTATCCAGTCCAACGAAAACTTGAACCGTTACTACCGCTGGCTGAACACCAAGACGCTCGACGAACTCGACGCCCGGATATTTCAGGAACACGCGAGCAAGCTCTGGAAAACACGCTTGCTGTACGAGTTTTGCTTTGTGCTCAAACCGGGAACGGAATCTTTCCTCGCCGACAGTATCGATTCCTTGGCCGGGCAATATTACGACGGCTGGCGTCTTTCGATCTTCGCTCGCACGCCTTCCCCGGAAGAAGAATTCATGCAGGAAAGCAGTACCGTGCGCTGGATGCAAATTCCGGAGAACGCAACCCCGGAAGATTTCATCAACGAGCATCTGATTGGCAGCCCCGCGCACTGGGTCGGCTTCTTCGAATGCGGCACGCAGTTCGAGCCGCAACTGCTGCTGTCACTCTCCGATTACATCGCGATTCACCCCGAATGGCGCGCCATTTACACGGATGAAGACACCATCGACGCCACCGGCGAGAGACGATCACCGCTGTTCAAACCCGATTTCAATCTGGAATTGTTGCGTTCGACCGATTACATCGGCGGCCTGTTCGTCGACAAAAAGGCGCTGATCGAGGCCGGCGGCTATTCCAAAGTCCTCGAAGCCGAACAGTACGATAGTGTGCTCCGGATTGCCGACGCCAAAGGCGATTCGGCGATCGGCCATATTCATGATGTTCTGGTACACACGCCTCCGGCTTGCCCACGCGCCTCCGAGGGCGGCGCGGCTCAGGCGCTGCGGGAACACCTCGCCCGGCGAGGCATCGACGGTGAGGTGTTTCAGGGTATGGTGGAAGGCGTCACCCGCCGCGTTGTTTACCACCATCCCGACACGCCCAAGGTATCGATCATCATCCCCACGCGCAATCGCTTGGAACTCCTCGGCCCTTGCGTCGAATCGCTGCTCAAGAACACCAAATACCCTAATTGGGAGCTGCTCATCGTCGATAACGGCAGCGACGATCCGAACATCGCCCCCTATTACGAAACGCTGTGCCGCTCGCTCCCTGAAAAAATCCGTCTGCTGCACTATGACGAACCGTTCAACTACTCGGCGATGAATAATCTGGCGGCCCGTCACGCCAGTGGCGACTATCTGCTGCTGCTCAACAACGACACCGAATGTATTCACGACGACTGGCTCGACGCGATGATGAGCCACGCGCAGCGGCCCGATGTGGGCATCGTCGGCGCCCGCCTGCTGTTCCCGGATTCGTTGAAGGTGCAGCATGCCGGCATGATTCTCGGCATGTGGGGATATGCCGAGCACGTCTTTTTCAACATCCGCCATGATGATCCCGGCTACCTCAATCGCGCCATGGCGGATCAGGAATATTCGGCGGTCACCGGTGCATGTCAGTTGCTGCGCAAGTCCTTGTTCGATGAGGTGGGCGGGCTCGATGAAGAGTTTCGTTTTTATTGCAACGATACCGACCTTTGTCTGAAGATACGGCAGCGAGGCTATCGCATCATCTGGACGCCTTTCGCTACCTTGGGGCATCGTCTTGCGGGAAGCTTGCGGCTACTGAGAAACGATCCTCATTCGAATGAAGCATTTAGCCAGGATAACAACACTTTTTACCTGCGCTGGAGTTCAAGCCTGACCGACGATCCAGCGTGGAACCGGAACCTCAGCCTCGTTTCGGTCACTCCGACTGTCGAAGACGAACTTGCCGTTCCCTGGCAGCGCGAGTTTCACGACCGTCCGCGCATTGTGCCTATGCCGTCGGGTGGCGACGGCGCCGCCGATTACCGCTGTCTCGCTCCGTTACGGGCCTTGCACGCGGCCGGCAAGGTTCAATATGCCGAGGTTTGCCGACCGCGCGCCGGTTTTGAGCGCGCTCCGTTGCCCGTCGAACTGGCCCGCATGGCGCCCGATACCTTGTTCATGCACGCTCCGGTCGACAATTTACGATGTCAGGCGCTGATGGACTTCTCGCGTTTCAACCCGGATGTCTTCCGCATTTATGGACTGGACGATCTAATCTCCAACATCCCCGCCGATAACCCGGCCTACCGTTTTCTTCCGGCGGATGTCATGACCGAGCGGCTGGCGCTTGGACTCAAGGCTTGTAATCGCCTGATCGTCAGTACCGAGCCGCTGGTCGACGCTTGCCGCCACCTGATCGACGACATCCGCCTCGTGCCGAACAGCCTGCCTTGGTCCGTGTGGGGCGGACTCAAGAGCCGGCGCCGCCGTGGCCCGCGCTTGCGCGTCGGCTGGGCGGGCGCGCAGCAGCACGCGGGCGACCTGCGCTTTCTGCGGGAGGTTGTCGCGGTCACTCAAAGCGAGGTCGACTGGGTCTTTCTGGGCATGAAACCGGAGGGAATCGATCCTCACGGTATCGAATTTCACGATTACATTCATGACTTCACGGCTTACCCGGCCAAGCTCGCCTCACTTGATCTCGATCTGGCGATCGCGCCGCTTGAGCTTCACCCGTTCAACGAAGCCAAGAGCAACCTGCGCTTGCTCGAATACGGCATCCTCGGCTGGCCGGTTATCTGCACCGACATCTTCCCTTACCAGACCGACAATCCGCCAGTGACCCGGCTGCCCAACGAGGCCAACAAATGGATCGCCGCCATCCGCGATCGAGCCGCTGAACCCGACGCGCTGGCGCGCGAGGGCGATGCGCTATGCGAATGGGTGAAGCGGCATTATTTACTGGAGAACAGACTCGATCAGTGGTTCGCTGCTTTAAACCGATCATCCTGAAACGCCGATGCCAAACGATAGAGGAAGGTCATGAAGAAAAGGAAGCAAGATATCTACGTCACGCAGCCCTTCCTGCCGCCGCTGGAGGAATTCCTTCCCAGCCTGGAGCAAATCTGGAACAGCAGGATGCTGACGAATGGCGGCCCCTTTCACCAACAGTTCGAAGACGCCTTGTGCGAATACCTCGGCGTCGAGCATATCGCCCTCTTCACCAACGGCACCCTGGCCCTGGTCACGGCGCTGCAATCGCTGCGCGTCACCGGCGAAGTGATCACCACGCCCTATTCCTTCGTCGCCACCTCGCATTCCCTGCTCTGGAACGGCATCAAGCCGGTATTCGTGGATATCGACCCGGAAACGCTCAACCTCGACCCGCTGAAAATTGAAGCGGCGATCACCCCGCAGACGACGGCGATCATGCCGGTGCATTGCTATGGACACCCGGCGGCGGTCGATGAAATTCAGACGATCGCCGACAACTACAACCTCAAGCTCATCTACGACGCCGCGCACGCATTCGGCGTGCGGGACGAAGGCGGCAGCATCCTCCGGCACGGCGACCTCTCGGTTCTGAGTTTCCACGCGACCAAGACATTCAACACCTTCGAGGGCGGCGCCATCGTCTGTCCCGACCTCAAGACCAAGACGCGCATCGACCAGCTCAAAAACTTCGGCCATGTCGGCGAAGTCACCGTCGTCGCGCCGGGCATCAACGGCAAGATGAACGAATTCAACGCCGCGCTCGGCCTGCTGCAACTCAAATACATCGACCAAGCAATCGCCCGACGCCGCATCATCGACGCGGCTTACCGGAAACGGCTGCAAAGCGTTCCCGGCATCCGCTGTCTGGAAAACAAGCGCGAGCAGGCAGCCAACTACACCTATTTCCCGATCCTCATCCAGAACGATTACCCGATTGTGCGGGATGAGCTGTACCAGCGGCTCAAGGACTCGGGCATTCACCCGCGGCGCTACTTCTATCCGCTGATTTCGGAGTTCCCGATGTATCGCGGACTGCCCTCCGCGCACAAGGACAATCTCCCCGTCGCCACCGTTATCGCGCAGCAGGTGCTCTGCCTGCCGATCTACCCGGCTTTGCCGATGTCGGTAGTCGACGAGGTTGCGGATTTCATCGCGGCGCAATAGGATTCAGTACCTTTGTTATTACCGGAAATGATAAAAATGATGGGGGAAATCATTACGCTGCCGAGCGGTATGGCGATTGAGGAGAAAATGATCGGCAGGATTGCGGCAAAACCGGCATGAAACTGGCCGCCATGCAACCCTACCCTTTTCCTTACATCGGTTATTTTGAACTGATGGCGCAAGTCGACCGCTGGGTTGTACTTGATGACGTTCAATACGTCAGGCGTAGCTGGATGAACCGAAACCGCATTTTGCATCCTGTCGAAGGATGGCAATATTTCTGCATTCCTGTAAAAAAGTCGCCGCGTAACGCGACGATACAGGAAATTCGTTTGCTTGACCGTTTTGAGGCTGAACGTAGATTGCTTGCGCAACTGCAACATTACCAAAAACATGCCCCGTACTTTCAACAAGTCATCGACCTCGTGCGCGATGCCTTTGCTCGCTTAGACAAGGACAATCTGGTCGACTTAAATCTGGCATCTCTTCGTGCTACCGCTGAGCGTCTGGAGATTTCCTTTAACCCAGAGCGTTGTTCGCATCTTGGATTGGTATTGGGTGATGTTGAACATGCGGGTCAATGGACACTACGTATTGCGATTCAACTAGGTGCTGACGCTTATTTGAACCCATCAGGTGGACGCACTATTTATCGCCCGGAGGAATGGGAAGCAGCAGACATCTCGCTCGCCTTCACTGACATGAATCAATTGAAATATGATTGTGCTCCTTATGTCTTTGAACCACATCTATCCATTCTTGATGTTTTAATGTGGAATGATTTTCCAGAGATCGTGAATTATTTGAATAAAATCCGGCAGAGACAAGAAAATGAACCAGCAGTGTAAAACGCCTTCGAACCTTCATGCTTTACAATGGCAACGGTTTCGGATGCTACGAATCGTGTCTAGCGCGACTTGAGCCATGAGTGACGCAATAATCTTCTCGAAGAACAAAGCCAGCGAAACACAAATCGCTAATCACTTGACGCTTTGTGACAATGAATTTGTTCCCCCTTTGAGTGTGCGCGTCAGAATCGACAACTACGCCAGAAAGCTGCATCAGAGAGCAACAAAATTCGAGGCATGGCAGGGTGAAACACTCATCGGCCTTATTGCCGCCTATTGTAACGATAGAGAAAAAGGAATCGCCTTTATCTCAAGTGTAAGCGTTTTGAAGAACTGGACGAAAAAAGGGATTGCTACCCGCTTGCTGCAAGAGTGCATCGCGTATGCAAGGTCGTTGAAAATGAGGCAAATCTCGCTGGAAGTTGCTCGTGACAACGCCATGGTGTTCAATTTCTATACAAAAAACGGCTTTGTGATCGATCACGAGAAAGCCGAATGGCTCAACATGACCTTCAATATAACGAATCGGAATTGATATGCCCATCGAATGCGACTACGATAGCGAAATATTTGAACGACGTTGTTTTACCGAAAAAGAAAATGAACAAGCCGCGTAAAACGAACATTCTCATTTTCCCCGGAGAAGCGGAAAATGCCTTCGAGCTTTTTCAGGCGCTTCGTTATTCCACACGCTTTGCTGTCTGGGGCGCGTCCAGCCGCCCCGGTTTCGGCAACCTGCTTTTCCCCCGTTACCGGGACGATCTCCCGAATATCGGCGACAGCGATTTTCTGCCGGTTTTCAATCGTTTCCTCGCGGAAAACGAGATTGCCCTGATTTTCCCCACCCATGACGATGTGGCCCTGTACCTGGCGGAACACGGTGAATCCCTGAACGCGGGAATCATCGGTTCCAGGCGGGCTTGCGCGTGGCTTTGCCGTGAAAAAAAACAACTTTACGCCGCGTTGCGTGATGAACCGTTTTGCCCCCTGATCCACGCAAATCCGGCGGAAGTAGACAACTGGCCCGTGTTTGTCAAGCCAAACAAAGGGCAAGGCGGCGTGGGCTGCTTCCGGGTGGACAATCACAATGAACTGACGCGCGTTCTGGCGCAAACCCCGGACCCGCTGATTTGTGAATATTTGCCGGGTCAGGAATTAACCGTGGATTGCTTCACCAACCGGCATGGCGAATTATTATTCGCCGGCCCGCGCAGCCGCGACGTGGTAAAAATGGGCGTTTCCTTTGTTTCCCGTACCCTCCCGCTCACCCCCGCGATAGAAAAAATTGCCACGGCCTTAAATAGCCTGCTGAAACCGCGCGGACTCTGGTTTTTCCAGACAAAAGAGGATGCTCAGGGGCAAGCCAGACTCATGGAAGCCTCCTGTCGCGCCGCTGGCGCCATGAGCGTCTATCGTCAACTGGGCGTCAATTTTCCATTGCTGGCGGCCTACGACGCGCTGGGCATGGACGTGCGCATTCTGAAAAACGACATGCACCTCACCCTGCGCCGCCGCCTTGAAAGCCGTTACATCATCGACTGTAGCTACCGGACAGTGTACGTGGATTATGACGATACCCTGGTCGTCGATGACAAGGTCAACACGCTGCTGATGCAATTCCTGTACACCTGTCTCAATCAGGGGAAACGCCTGGTCATGCTGAGTCGTCATTCCGGCGATCTGCGCGAGGACATGCGCAGATTCAGGATTGCGCCGGAGCTTTTCGATCAAATCGTCCATTTGCCGGAAGGCGCGAACAAGCCCGATTTTATCGACGACAAAAACGCCATTTTTATCGACAACCTGTTTTGCGAGCGGGAAGCGGTTTTACGGCAAACCGGCATTCCAGTTTTTGACGTGGATGCCGTGGAGGCTTTGCTGTGAAAAGCGCCATGAATCAAATACAAAAATTATTCTCCAATACGCATTATCAGAAACTGGAAGAAAAATTTCTAAACCGTCTTTTCGACTCGCGTTTCAAAGGCAAAAGCGTTCTGGATATTGGCTGTGGAGAGGGAAAATATCTGCGCCTGTTGCGCGAGTCTTGTTCCTCGCTTGCAGGAGTGGACATGAATCCGCTGCAAGTAGAAGCCTTGTGTCGTGAAGGATACGAAGTTTTCCTCCCGGAAACTTTACCGGAGAGCGTAAAGTACGATGTATTATTGATGGCCCATGTCATTGAACATATGTCGCCGGAAGCCTTGGTGAATTTTATGGACCACTACCTGCCAATGCTGAAAGAGGATGGGCGGCTGATTATCATAACCCCCATGCCCGGAACACGATTCTGGCATGATTTTACGCATATTCGCCCTTATACTCCACAAAGCCTTGGAATGATGTTTGGAATCATCAACGGCCCTGCTTCACTCAGGATGAGCAAACGATTGGTTCTGGAAGATATTCGCTTCTTCAGGGATAGATGGTGCACCAGAGCAAACCGGCATTACTACCCACTCAATGGGAACATCAGGGAAAAGATAATCCTGACGATCAATATCCTGCTGGCCGGATTGCACGCTGTTTCCGGAGGCCGCTTGGGCGCATTGGCAAGTTGGCTTGGAATTTATAAACACAGAAGTTAATTTTTCAGTTTGACAGAACACCTGGAGATTGTTGTGAAGAAAAACGAACAAGCGCTGGTCAGTATTTTCATGCCAACTTACAACCATGCGCCTTTTATCGAACAGGCGATGGAAGGCTGTCTTTCCCAGGAAACGACCTTTCCTTTTGAACTGGTTATTTGCGACGACTGTTCCACGGACGGCACGCAGGAAATCATCAAAAAATGGGCGAAGAAACATAAAAATATCCTTATTTCACAACAGCCGGTCAACACGGCAGCCGGGAAAAACTTCATGGAGGGTCTCCAGAAAATCCGCAGTAAGTATCTGGCCTTCTGCGAAGGAGACGATTTCTGGACTACACCCCACAAACTGGAAAAACAGGTGCGCTTTCTCGAAGAGAACCCGGATTTTTCCGTCTGCTGTCATAAGGTGGAATTGCTGTTCGATGATCGTCCGGGCGACGAGAAGAAACAATATATTTATAAAAATATCGTCTCCGACGACGAAAGAATACGGCAAGGCATCTTTTACGCGGACGAAGCGATTGCGAATTATTATTTCCAGACCGGCTCCACGGTTTATCGCTGGCGTTTCCGCGACGGCTTGCCGCACTGGTTTCGCTATAGCATGTTAGTCGATCATTTTATTCTGATGCTGCACGCCGTGGAAGGAAAAATAAAATACTTCGACGAAGCCATGAGCGTTTGGCGCAGAAACGGCACCGGATATTCCTGGTTACAAACGGTCGATAAAGGTCTCTTTTTCCAGAAGGAGGGCAGGAACTGGCTGCACTATTACCTGGAAATGGATCAGTTCTTCTCAGGTCGCTTTCATCTGCAAATCCGGGAGCGTATCCTGCTTGCCCTGCGCGGCATGGTCGCCAACTGCCTGGAAACCGGGCAGATCGAAAAATTACGCACGATTATTCAGGACTATAAGGATTATTTTCTCAAGCCGGTCAAGGAAAATGCCCCGCTGCTGGACGCGGTGCGTCTAGCCTTCCCGGAAGATACTGAATTTGCCCCGCCCTGGAGTAACGCCCCCCCCCCCCCCC
>BNUC01000052.1 GCA_025997075.1 Betaproteobacteria bacterium
TCGCGGATTCAGGGATCAGAGGTCAGGTATCAGATGCCAGGGATCAGGGATCAAAACCTGATGCCGGAAATCAGGAGTAAGAAGTGAACATCAAGCGATTTGAAGACTTGGAAGTGTTTCAGCGAGCTTTTAATCTTTCATAATCCGCTGTGTGATCTTCCAACCACTCAGCAAATTACCCACAGACCAAAAACTCACACCTATCAATCGTCCGATTGTTAAAGAACTTCCCAAGCAGCCTGTCTGTTTCTCAACTGGTGGGTTGCTGCGCGTCAGCAGCGAAGTCGGGCATTATACAGAGCAGAAAAGGTGCGTCAACATATTTTGGATTAAAAATGTGAGTTTTTTGTAACAACATGCATAAGCTCCTGTTTATGAAAAACAATAAGGTAAAACGCCGATGTTTTGATTAAGGCGCTGTCTTTTCCTGACCGCTTACACCCGGTCATCAATCGAGCCGGGCCAATCTGGATTTAGCCAAGGGCGGATTTTTCGCAAAATAGCGACGAATGCCCGCCATGATGGCTTCGGCCATCTTGTTCTGATACGCATTTTCGTTCAGGCGTTTCTCTTCCTTCGGATTGGAAATGAACGCGGTTTCGATGAGAATCGATGGAATATCTGGCGCTTTCAATACGGCAAACCCGGCCTGTTCGACACTCGTCTTGTGCAAGCGGTTGATGCCGCCAAGTTCCCGCAGAACATCCTTGCCCAGCTTGAGACTGTCGTTGATTGTCGCTGTCTGGGAGAGATCGAGGAGCGTGCGCGCCAGGGCCGAATCCTTGACGTTGAGATTGATCCCGCCGATCAAGTCCGCCTTGTTTTCCTTTTGCGCCAGATAGCGCGCTGCGGAGCTCGATGCTCCTGTCTCGGAAAGAACAAACACGGAGGAACCATTGGCGTCGGGTCGTACGAAGGCATCGGCGTGAATGGAGACGAAAAGGTCGGAGCGAATGCGACGCGCCTTTTGCACCCGCATGGCCAAGGGAACGAAATAATCGGTATCGCGCGTAAGCACTGCGCGCATGTTCGGCTCTTTGTCGATTTTTGCTTTTAGTCGCTTGGCTATCGCCAGCGTAACGTTCTTTTCGTAGCTCCCGCCACGCCCTATCGCGCCCGGATCCTCTCCGCCGTGCCCAGGATCCAGCGTGATGGTCACCAGGCGGTCGACAACCTCGCGTCCGGATCGTTTCCCTTCTGCTTTAGCGACCTCCGTCACGTTGCCTCGTGTCCCCGCATCGTCAATTTGTTTGCTTTTTCCCAACAACTGCATCAAGGGATCCGGAGGCTCAAGCGGATAAACGTCGAGCACGAGCCGATGACCATAATTTCCTACTGGAGGCAGTTCAAAGACTTGCGGACGGACCTCATTCTTCAGTTCCATCACCAAACGCACGACGCCTGGCTTGAAACGCCCGGCGCGCAGGAGCTTGATGTTCGGATCATCGACAGTGATCTTGTCCGACAAACTCTCCAGGACATTAGAAAATTCAATGCCTTCAAGATCGACAACCAGGCGTTCCGGATCTCTAACCGTGAAATGAGAAAACCTCAGTGGCGCGCCAAGCTCGATCGTTACCCGCGTGTAATCGGCCGCCGGCCACACTCTGACCGCAAGCACTCCCGGCTGGCGGTTTACAGCCGCTTTCCCGAAGGGTGTGACCAGCAACAGGAGCGACGCTCCGGCGAGCTTGATCAGGCGACGCCTTGGGAGAAATGGTTCGCGAGGATATTCAGACATTGACGCCCTCGCTCGGAATAGGCCAGCAACTCGACGACTCGCCCGGTAAATGAATCCTTGGCTGGAAAACGTAAACAGAGCACGAGATCGGCAGGCGGGACGAAACCCGCCGCTTTGTCCGGCCACTCGACCAGACAAACGGCATCGTTGCGAAAATATTCGTCCAAGCCGGCATCGAGGAACTCTTCTGGATCACTGAAACGATAAAAATCAAAGTGGTACCAGTATATTCTCGAAACTACATAAACTTCAACCAGTGTGTAAGTGGGGCTTTTCACAGGGCCGATATGTCCCAAGGTTCTGAGCAGGGCACGAACCAGCGTGGTCTTGCCCGCGCCGAGATCGCCATTGAGCCATACGACCATCCCCGGCGTCAGCAAGGGCGCAAGATACTGCCCAAGCGCAGTTGTCGCCGCCTCATCGGGAAGTTCCCGTTTCAATGACCCAGGCAGGCAATTTGAACTATACGGACTAAGATGTTGGTTATGCACATCGAACACTCCAATACAAGAACCCTCGCGCCCCTCCCGGACAGTGGCATCGACAAGGCCGCGCTGGTCAAAAAAATCAGGCAATGGGGGAAAGAACTGGGATTTTCTTCGATCGGCATCGCCCACGCCGATACTTCCTACGCTTCCGATGCGGTCATACAACTCGATCGTTGGCTCAAACTCGGGCGCCACGGTGAAATGGATTATATGGCCAAACACCGCGAACTACGCGCTACGCCTCCGATGCTTCTGGCCGGAACCGTATCGGTCGTCTCGGCTCGCATGCCTTACTGGCCACAGGTGGCAGAAAGTAAGCAAGTGCTCGCAAATGGCGAGATGGCTTACATTTCGCGCTACGCGCTTGGCCGCGACTACCACCGGAGGGTTCGCCAGGGATTACAGCGGCTGGCGAAACGCATCGAGATGGAATTGACTGAGCAACAGGGACAGGACTTCCCGTTCTGCTACCGGGTGTTTTCCGATTCAGCGCCAGTGATGGAAGTCGCGTTCGCCACGCAAGCCGGCATTTCGTGGCAAGGTAAGCACACACTCGCCTTGTCGCGCGAGGGTTCCTGGCATTTTCTCGGAGAAATTTATACCTCGCTGGATTTGCCTGCCGACGCGCCTGGCGATGGACACTGCGGCACGTGCTCTCTTTGCATCAAGACCTGCCCAACCTCCGCCATCGTCGCTCCCTACGAACTTGACGCGAATCTATGCATCTCCTACCTGACCATCGAGCTTCACGGCCCCATTCCTCTCCATTTGCGTCCTCTGATCGGCAACCGCATCTACGGATGCGACGATTGTCAGCTCTGTTGTCCCTGGAACCGCTTCGCCAGGATCGGCGACCCCGACTTCGCGGCACGCAACGGAATGGATGCCGCGAAACTCGTCGATCTGTTCGCATGGAATGAACAGGAATTCGAACAGCGCCTCGCCGGCAGCCCCATTCGCCGCATCGGTCATGAACGATGGTTGAGAAACATTGCCGTCGCTTTGGGCAACGCCAAGCCAACGATGGACATCAAAAGCGCACTGCTTGCCCGTAGCAACCACCCGTCAGCGCTTGTGCGTGAACATGTTGCCTGGGCGCTGTCGCGGGTTTCCGGCGCGAAATGATGAATTGCTTGATTTTCAGATATTTTTCTTTAATATTAAACAGGCACGTCCCATAATTGTCTTGCGCCAGAATCTAGAACATGGCGTGGCGATGCGAAAAACCGACCGGAATCCAGTATTTGCACCGGTCTCTGAAACAGGGCAAACCCGTCGAAAGGCGGCGACGCAAAGTTACCGGCCTAAAGTCGAGTCGACCAAGGCGGCTGAGCTACCAGAAAGCGAGGACGACCGTGAATCGTAACGTCGGAATTCCCCATACCTTCGGGTGGGCGAAGTTGATTTTTCAATCCTCGCCCGCCGCCTGTTGCCAGGCCCAGTCACAGTCAGCTACTTTCCCGGGATCATTGACGCTCATCGTCAGCGCGGGAGCAAAATCATGACGCAATCGACTTCCAACACCCGCCGGGTCGTGTCTTCTCTGGGCGTTCTGGGGCGTGGCCGCAATCCAGGCCAGCGGCTTCTGGTCGAATGTCGTGATCGGCTGTCCAAAGGTCTGTGCGACTGGCTGCGCGGGGTATCGGCGACGATTTCCGAAGAACTCTTCGTTCTGGCCGATTCAACCTGGGAACGCCTGCTGCAAACGCGCTATCTGGATCTGCGCACCGATATCGAAAAAGATTGGGAACATCTGATCGAAACCTTCAGCCGCAACCTGTCGTCGGAAATCGAACGTCGCCAGGATCTGACGGAAAATGGCAGCGACAAACCGCAGACCCCGCTGGAAATACCCGATTTCGAAGGCTTGGAATTGATCGATGACGCCGATCTCTCCGAACACATTGTCATTCGTGAATTTTCGGCGCGCCTGTCCGAAACCTGTGACGCGGAATTGTATACGCTCAACCGTCGCGTCGTCGCCCTGCTCGGAAACGAAGAAAATCAGGATACCTGCGACAATCCGCTCGGGCCGCCCGCGATCTGCCAGGCGTTGTCCGATTCGTGCGTCCGTATCGGCGCGGACCCGGAATCGCGCCTCATCCTGCTGCGTCGCCTCGAACGCCATCTCCATGCTTCCATGCCGGAGATTTACAAACAGATCAATGCTTACCTGATCGAACGCGGCATCCTGCCCGATCTCAAACGAAGCTACCGGAAAAATCCGCCCGCGGGAGGAACCGTCGCGGGTATCGCGGCGAATATCGCCGCCGCTACCGGTCATGTTTCCGGCGCGCAGCCGTCGATGACGGAGAGCACGATTCTTGCCGCTTTGCAGCAGCTCGCCCAGGCGCGCGCGGTTCAAGAGGTTCACGAGCAGGCCGTTCCCATGACGGGCTCCGATGCCCGATTGCAGCCCGCACCCACTACGCAGCCGCCCCCGCCCATCGCGGAGACATCCCGGACACCCCACATGCCTGATGCCGCGACGATCAACCGTCTGCTGCTCTCGTCCCTGAACGAGTATCAGCGCAGCCCCGCGGAGCCGGACAACGCCATCGTCAACCACGTCAAACAGGTCCGCGATTCCGAGGCGGCCAAACAGGTCGGCGGTCTGGAATCCGTAACGATGGATATCGTCGCCACGCTTTTCGACCTCGTCTTCGACGATGCGCGTATCCCGATCGGCATCAAGGCCCTGATCAGCCGCCTGCAAATTCCAGTACTCAAGGTCGCCATGCTCAATCCCGGATTCTTTGGCGACCGCATGCATCCCACCCGTCGTTTCATCGCCGGCATTTCCGGAATTTCGATTCGCTGGAGCGGCGCCGTCGACGAGAGCGACCCGCTCTACGTCAAACTTTCGGAACTCGTTGAACGCATCCAGCGGGAATTCGAGGAAGATGTTGAAATTTTCGGACGGGCGGTCGATGAACTGAACGCGTTTGTCGACGAGCGTGAAGCCGAGGAAGACGACACCGCCCTGGTCGCCGCCAATGTCGTCATCCAGCACGAAATCGAGACGGAGGCCTGGGAGCGCGCCCAGCAAGCGGTCCGTTCGTTCCTCCAAAGCGCGCCGCAACCCGCGGCGGTGAGTAATTTCCTGGAAGAACACTGGACCGCCGTGTTGCAGCGGATTGCAACAGGCGGCGGGGAAACCGAAGCGGACTGGGAATCCGCGATCCAGGTCATAAAAGATCTGGCCTGGAGCATCACGCCCAAGAAACTGCCCGACGAACGTCTCAAGCTGATCAGCCTGCTCCCTCACCTGCTGGGAAATCTCAACAAGGGACTGGACAGAATCAATGAAAGCCCCGCGCGGCGCAACGCTTTTTTCGATGCCCTGGTGAAACTCCACTCCGCCGCGCTCAAGGGAGAAACGTCCGAACAGATGCCCGAAAAAACGCCGCCAGAGCCCCCCCGTGAGGAATCGCCGCCCGCTTCAATGGAAACAGGCGACCTGTTGATCATGCGC
This sequence comes from Betaproteobacteria bacterium, assembly GCA_025997075.1. GTDB lineage: Bacteria > Pseudomonadota > Gammaproteobacteria > Burkholderiales > Rhodocyclaceae > Propionivibrio. Next base: position 5,705 of record BNUC01000052.1, read on the forward strand.
AGCGTAGACAACGGCATCCAGGTCAAGGAAGTCATTCTCGTCGGCGCTCCCCCCATTCTGGACAGCAGCGATCAAGACCTCATCCGGCAGGTCAACGCGCTGAACCGCGGCGACTGGGTGGAATTCATCGACAATGGCCAGGTCAGTCGTGAACGCTTGAACTGGATCAGTCCCCAACGCGGCATCCTGCTGTTCAGCAACCACCGCTCGGCCAAAGCCATTTCGATCACTCCCGAAGCATTGGCCCGGCAGATTCACGACGGCAAGGCCGCCATCGTCCACGAAGAAGCCATTTTCGAGCGCGCATTAAGCGGCGCGCTCGAATCGGTCAACGCCTTGTAGAACCGCTCATTCAGCGACCGCCTCCAAGTCGAGCCAGGCAATGGCTTCGGTATCGTCCTCGAATGTCTGCATTTCGGCACTGACGAAAATATTCGACAACCAGGCGCTCCAAGTCACCCACTGGCTGTGCGTGACGACAGCGATACGCTTGAAGTCGTTCGGATGCGAGCGGGCAAAAATAATATCTTCCCAGGCCACGTCAACGGTGAAATCCGCCATTTCCCGCAAGTCCATGAGCAGGTCAACCGGTCCTTCGAAACGCACCTTGTAGTTGACCGTCTCCTCGAATTCCTTGAAATCCGCCAGGGCAAACTCGCCGTAAACATTAGCCAGGACGCGGTTGTTTTGTTGCTGGATGACAATCATGATCGTACCTCCTGTCTGAGCGAGTCTAACAGAAGGGGGAAGGAAGAAGGCGGGAATGACGGGGTTTTGCGTGGTGCCGGATTCCCGCCTTCGCGGGGTTTTTGCGTAGGGCGGAAAAGGCCGAAGGCCGCATTCCGTCGGATGTAGGGCTTATCCATCTTCCATCCGGTGGAATGCGCTTCGCTTTTCCGCCCTACAAAACCTCTGCCTGCCTCAACGCATAGGTTGTGGTGAACGAAGCAAACCGCAACATTGGGACGATTCATTGGCTGCTGCGTTGGGCATCGCTGCGCTCGGCCCAATCTGTTCGTACTATGCGTACTGCACGTACCGATCTTATCCACAGAAATGCAATGTTCCGCTTTTGCAATCGCGCGCTTTTGCAATCGCGTCAAATTCATGGTGATCAGAGGTGACCAGAAATCCGTGTGAAACGGACGCTTCAGCAAGCGCAATCGCATCTGCCAGAGAAATTTTATAGGAGGCTTTTACGTCCAGCTTCCGTGATGTATCGACTCATTCCAACACCTTATCCGCTTGTTTCTGCCTTGAATACTCTTTGACGGATAAGCCGCTCCCGGCAAGCATCCCGAAAAGTTTGCCCGGCTGCCGCTGTTTTTCAAACATTGGCGTTAAGGTGATGGTGTCGCTGTCTTCTCGCAACAACTTGGTCCTCGCCTCTGTGATTACTGTCCTCCTCTGATACCTGATACCCCTGCCGTGCTATCCTTGGACATCTTTCAACGTTCTGGCGCTTTTTATATCATGGTTCGAACACCCGTGGCGGAAGATGACGCGAAGGGAACTCCCGCGTCAGCCCTTCCCTCCGACCTCAAATTCGAAACGGCCCTTGCGGAACTCGAACAGATCGTGCAAAACATGGAAAGCGGCCACCTTTCCCTGGAAGAGTCGATTTCTGCTTACCAGCGCGGCAGCGACTTGTTCCGGCATTGCCAACAGCAACTTGGCGAGGCGGAACACAAGATACGGATATTCGAGAAGGGCGAATTGCGCGACGCGGACCTGAATCTGGATGGAGAGACAAGCCGATGAATCCCCTGCCCTTCACTGAATGGATGTCCGGCGTTCAAGAGCGCGTTGAAAAGGCGCTCGCGTCCTGTTTGCCGTCTGCCGAAGCCATCCCGGCGCGCCTGCATCAGGGGATGCGCTACGCGTGTCTCAACGGCGGCAAGCGGGTGCGCCCGCTGCTGACTTTCGCCGCCGGGGAAATCTGCGCCGCCCCTGGTGACAAGCTGGAAATCGTCTCCTGCGCCGTGGAGATGATTCACGCCTATTCGCTGGTCCACGACGACTTGCCGTGCATGGACAACGACGTGCTGCGGCGCGGGCGGCCGACCTGTCACGTCGAATACGGCGAAGCCACGGCGTTGCTCGTCGGGGACGCCCTGCAAACGCAAGCCTTCGAGCTGCTCACCCAGGAAAATCTCGGCGCTCCGGCTGTCCAGCTTGAAATGCTGCGCGTACTGGCCCACGCCAGCGGTTCGCTGGGCATGGCCGGCGGGCAGGCCATCGACCTCGATGCGGTCGGCCGCGCGCTGAACCTGCCGGAACTGGAACTGATGCACGCGCTGAAAACAGGCGCCTTGATCCGCGCGGCGGTGATGCTGGGCGCGCTCTGCGGTAAACAACTGACCGACGAAGCGGGCCAGGCGCTGGATTCCTTTTCCAAACGCGCCGGTCTGCTTTTTCAGGTGGTTGACGACATTCTCGATTGCACCGCGAGCACGGCGACGCTGGGCAAGACCGCCGGCAAGGATTCGGCGGCGGACAAACCCACCTACGTCGGCCTGATGGGGCTGGAGCAGGCGCGGGAATTCGCCGGCCAGCTTCATCAACAGGCCATCGCGTCCCTGGAGCCTTTCGGCAATCAGGCGTATCGGCTCATCGAATTGACCGACTTCATCACGCATCGCCAGTTCTAAACCATGAATACCTACCCTCTGCTCGACGCCATTGAATATCCCGCGCAACTGCGCGAACTCGACCGGAAGCAATTGCCGCAACTGGCGGAGGAATTGCGCGCTTTTCTCGTGGAATCAGTCTCGCATACGGGCGGGCATCTCTCGTCAAATCTCGGCACGGTCGAGTTGAGCATCGCCTTGCACTACGTATTCGATACGCCGAACGACAGGCTTGTCTGGGATGTCGGACACCAAACCTATGCGCACAAGATACTGACCGGCCGCCGTTCCGGGATGGACAGGCTGCGCGGCCACGGCGGCATCTCGGGTTTTCCCAAACGCAGCGAAAGCCCCTACGACGCATTCGGCGTCGGCCATTCCTCGACCTCGATTTCAGCAGCGCTCGGCATGGCCCTGGCCGCCAGGCTCAAGGGCGAGGCGCGACGCACGGTCGCCGTCATCGGCGACGGCGCCATGTCGGGCGGGCAGGCGTTTGAAGCGCTCAACAACGCCGGCGTGGCCGATGTCGACATGCTGGTCATTCTCAACGACAACGACATGTCGATTTCCCGTCCGGTCGGCGCGATGAACAAATACCTCGCGCGTGCGCTTTCCGGCAGCACCTTCAACGCCGCCCGCCGCGCCGGTGAAAAAGTCCTGGGCGTTTCACCTTCACTGCTCGAGTTCGCCAACCGCGTGGAAGAACACGTCAAGGGAATGCTGACGCCAGGAACCCTGTTCGAAGAACTCGGTTTCAACTATATCGGGCCAATCGACGGGCACGACCTCGATTCGCTGGTTTCCATGCTGCAGAACCTGAAAAAACTCAAAGGTCCGCAGTTCCTGCATGTCATCACGCAAAAAGGGCGCGGGTACAAGCAGGCCGAGGCCGACCCGATTCTGTATCACGGCGTCTCCAAATTCCAGCCGGAAATTGGCATCGAAGACAATAAATCCGGCGGCAAGACAACGTATGCTCAGGTCTTCGGTCAATGGCTCTGCGACATGGCCGCCGCCGACCCCAGACTGATCGCCATTACACCGGCCATGGGCGAAGGCTCCGGCATGATGGAATTCGCCGAGCGCTTCCCCGAGCGCTATTTCGACGTGGGAATCGCCGAACAGCACGCGGTGACTTTCGCCGCCGGTCTGGCTTGCGAAGGCCTGCATCCGGTGGTCGCCATTTATTCGACTTTCCTGCAACGCGGCTACGACCAGTTGCTGCATGACGTTGCCTTGCAGAATCTGCCAGTCGTTTTCGCTCTCGACCGGGGAGGGCTGGTCGGCGCGGACGGCCCGACTCACCACGGCGCTTTCGACCTCTCCTACCTGACCTGCATCCCGAACATGGTGGTCATGGCCCCCGGAAACGAAGAAGAATGCCGCAGGATGCTGAGCACCGCGTTTCACCACGAGGGTCCCTGCGCGGTACGTTATCCGCGCGGCACCGGTCCCTGTGTCCCGACGCAATCCACTTTGGAGGATATTCCCGTCGGCAAGGGCGAAATCCGGCGGCGCGGCAAAAACGTCGCCCTGCTCGCCTTCGGCAGCATGCTGACACCCGCCTTGCAAGCCGCCGAGGCGCTTGACGCCACCGTGGCCAACATGCGTTTCGTCAAACCCATCGACCGCGAACTGATTATTGAGCTGGCGCGGGAACATTCCCTGTTAATCAGCGTCGAAGAAAACGTCCTGATCGGCGGGGCCGGCGCGGAAGTCGCCCGCATTCTCGAAGATATCAACGAGGGGGGCAGTTCGGCGCGCTTTGTCAGAATGGGACTGCCGGACCGTTTCATCGATCACGGCGATCAGGCCAGACTGCTTGCGGAAGTCGGGCTTGACAAAGACGGCATTCTGCGCGTGGCACAAACTCATCAGGACAAGTAATGGTAACGAGCGACAAGCAAGAGCAAAAGCAGGATTTCGCCGCCATAGCGGATGTGCAAGGCCTTGCCGACACCCGGTGCATCGCCATCAATCGGGTCGGCATCAAGTCAATCCGCCATCCGGTCGAAGTGCTCGATCGCTCGGGCGGCGTTCAGCACACCATCGCGGTGTTCAACATGTACGTCGGACTGCCGCACAATTTCAAGGGTACGCACATGTCGCGCTTCGTGGAAATCCTCAACAGCCACGAACGCGAAATCTCGGTAAAAAATTTCCCGGTCATGCTGCGTGAAATGGTCCGCAAGCTCGAAGCCGAGACCGGACACATCGAAATGAGCTTCCCCTATTTCATCAGCAAGTCCGCCCCGGTTTCCGGCGTGCAAAGCCTGATCGACTATGACGTGACCCTGATTGGCGACATCTGCCGCGGCGAGATCGCCTCGACGATCAAAGTCGTCGTTCCCGTAACCAGCCTGTGCCCCTGCTCCAAGAAAATCTCCGAACGCGGGGCGCACAACCAGCGCTCCCACGTCACGGTCACGGCCAGAATCCTGGAACACGTCTGGATCGAGGAAATCATCCAGTTGGTCGAAGCGCAGGCATCGTGCGAGCTTTACGGCCTGCTCAAGCGGCCCGACGAAAAATACGTGACCGAACACGCCTACGACAATCCGAAATTCGTCGAGGACATGGTGCGCGACGTCGCCGCCAAGCTTAACGCCGAAAAGCGCATCGGCTCGTATATCGTCGAATCCGAGAATTTCGAGTCGATCCACAACCACTCGGCTTATGCGCTGATCGAGAACGACAAACGAGAATCGGCGTAATACGTCGTCCCGGCGCAGGCCGGGACCCAGGTTCGTTCATCAAGTTCATCGTCATTCCCGCGAAGGCGGGAATCCAGTACGTTTTCTTCAGCCAGAATGGCTGCAATAAAGTAGCTCAGCGCGCCTCGCGCCTATCCCCGCGGCAAGACCGCGGGATATTACGGCGCGAAAACGGCGCACATCGCCAAAAGCAACACAAAAACCTGAAGTGTTCCTCGTGCCAAGAGCACGGGGAATTGCAAGTTAAAAAAACAAAACAACCCGTAAGACACTACACGTTCTGTTTTCACAGGTCGCTCCCGTGATGGAAGCGGCGCTTCTTCACACCGCCCGGTCGGGGATCGAGCCCGAGCGCGGCGTAGAGGGTCGCCGCCTCGGCCTCGAGTACCACCTATCCCAAGCGCAACTTACGTTCCCGACGCAAAACCGCTGACCGAATCCCCGAGTATCGGGCTTCTTTGCTCGGTCTTACCCCATTGGACAATGCTCTTCGATACAATGACTTATGACTTCTGCGTGTGTGATTACCCTGACACCATCCTAGCATCAACCTCGATGCGGTAGTGCTGTGCTACGCTGGCATAAGCCTCCTTGAGACGGCCGATGCGTGGTGTACGCGTGTCAGGCGCTTGGTGCCATGCGTGCGACAATCTGCCCCACGGCAGCGGCCACCGACACGCGATTCATCCCGCAGGCACGCAATTCCTCGGCGATGCCCAGTTCGCCGATAGCGTACAGCGCCAGGGCCTCGACCCCGACCGAGCGCACGTCGGTCAGCTCCATCGTCTCGGCGTGCACCCGATCGGAACTTGCCGAAACCGCCTCCGATATCGGGGTGGGCGGCACCACGCTCTCGCGTGGGCGCAATTGCGCGGCATAGCGCTGCGCGGTGGCCTCCACCTGCGCAGACACCCCCACCGGCACAATCACCCCCTACGGCGAGATGAGTTCGGTCAGGCGCGCACAGAACTCGGGCCACTGTTCGGACCCAAGCTCGAAGTGGCGACCCAGGTTCAGAAGAGTGAACTGGCGCACCCGACCTCCCACGCGCTCGGTGCACGCCAAGCGGTAGGTGAAGCAGGTCTCCCCGGAACAGGATGAGCGGGTCGTTGTGCGGCGTACGAACATGTACGCGAACATAACCCAAGTCGCGCCTCTTGGGAATACATTTATAAAATATTATGGCACTATAAAATGGAGAGTCGACGAAGTTGGGCTAGTACAAAACCGGCTTTGGGAAAAGTTTACGGGCTGCAGCCTGAACCGGGAATACGACAAATGGCGTATAGCTTCCCGGAAACTATGGCAATGCTTTGACAAATTTTCTGGAAATACCTACGGTTGCAAGCTATGAATCGCCACTTTCAATCCGACCCGACAGAAGTAGACGCCTGTCGGACACACATTACCCCCGCCTTGCAAAGCGCAGGCTGGGAAACCGACCCGCATTCCATCGCTGAACAACGCACTTTTACCGATGGTCGCATCGTCGTACAGGGCGCGCGCGCCACGCGTCGTCCCGGCAAACGCGCCGATTACATCCTCTGCTACACCCGCGATTTTCCGCTTGCCGTCGTCGAAGCAAAAGCCGAAGACAAGCCCGTCGCCAGCGGACTCCAACAAGCCAAAGCATACGCCGACATCCTCGGACTCAAATTCGCCTACTCCAGCAACGGCAAGGAAATTATCGAATTCGACGCGCTGACCGGCATTGAACGCAATATCAGCGCCTTCCCCACGCCCGACGAACTCTGGACACGCCTTTGTGCCGGAGAGAATCTGAGCATTGACGCGCCCCAACTGCTCACTCCCGCCAACCACACGACCGGAAAAGCGCCGCGCTACTACCAGCGCATTGCCATCAACCGCGCCGTGCAAACCATCGCGCAAGGTCAAAAGCGCGTCTTGCTCACGATGGCGACCGGCACGGGCAAAACGGTTGTGGCGTTCCAGATTTGCTGGAAACTCTGGTCATCCAAATGGAACGCCAGGAACGATCCGACCCGCAAGCCGCGTATCCTCTACCTTGCCGACCGCAACTTTCTCGTCGACGACCCCAAAGACAAAACCTTTGCCGTTTTTGGCGACGCCCGACACAAAATTGAAAACGGCGTTGTCGTTTTCAGCCGTGAACTTTATTTCGCCACCTACCAATCCATCGCCAAAGACACCAAGCGCCCCGGTCTTTACCGCGAATTCGCGCCGGACTTCTTCGACCTCATCATCGTGGACGAATGCCACCGCGGCAGCGCCAGAGAAGATTCCAACTGGCGCGAAATTCTCGAATACTTCGCCCCCGCCTATCAACTCGGCATGACCGCCACGCCCCTGCGCGCTGAAAACCGCGACACCTACCTTTACTTCGGCAACCCGATCTATCAATACAGCCTTCGGCAAGGCATTGAAGACGGCTTCCTCGCGCCTTATCGCGTGCATCGCATCGTCACCCAGTGGGATGCCGCAGGCTGGCGTCCCAATCGGGACGAGCTTGACCGCTACGGGCGGGAAATTCCCGACGAAGTTTTCACCACACCGGATTTCGAGCGCCGCGTCGCTTTGCGCGCCCGTACCCAGGCCGTTGCCCGTCACCTCACCGACTTTCTGAAAAAGACCGACCGCTACGCCAAAACCATCATCTTCTGCGTCGATCAGGAACACGCCTCCGAAATGCGCGCCGCGCTCAGCAACCTGAGCGCCGATCTCGTCCGCCAATATCCTGACTACGTCTGCCGTGTTACCGCCGACGAAGGCGACATCGGGCGCGGTCACATGCAACGCTTTCAGGATGTCGAAACCCGCACTCCGGCGGTTCTCACCACCTCGCAACTTCTGACGACCGGCCTTGACGCCCCGACCTGCCGTAACGTCGCCCTCGTCCGCCTTGTAAATTCGATGACCGAATTCAAGCAGATCATCGGACGCGGCACTCGTGTGCGCGACGATTACGGCAAACTCTGGTTCAATATCCTCGACTACACCGGAACCGCTACGCGCAACTTTGCCGACCCGGAATTTGACGGCGATCCCGCCTTTGCCACACAAGAGGAAATCAACGAATACGGCCAGGTCACAAACGCCGTTATCGAAACGTCCGGGGAACAGGAAGATGAAGCGGATACAGAAACAAAATACCCGCCCATTACTGGAGCCGAAACGCCTGTCCTCATGGAACCGCCACCCGGCGAACCACGCAAATACTATTTTGACGGCGGTCATGTGGAAATCGCCACCGAACTCGTTTACGAACTCGATGCCGACGGCAAACAACTGCGCGTCGTCAAACTCACCGACTATACCGCCGAAAAAGTGCGCACTCTCTGCGCCAGCCCCGACGACCTGCGCGCCCGCTGGGCGGATGCCCCGCAACGCGCCGAAATCCTCAAGCAACTGGCTGAACGCGGCATTGATTTTGCGACCGTCGCCGCCCAAGCCGAACAACCCGACGCCGACCCCTTCGACCTCTTGTGCCATCTCGCCTACAATGCGCCGCTTCTCACCCGCCGCCAACGCGCCGACCGCGTGAAAAAACAGCAAGCCGCTTTTTTCGAGCGCTACAGCCCCGAAGCCCGCGAAATCTTGGGTGAGCTACTGGAAAAATACGTGAGCGCCAGTGAACTTCAATTCGTCCTGCCCGACATGCTGCAAATTCCGCCGATTTCTTACCACGGGAATGTGACGGAAATCAGCGACAAATTCGGTGGCATAGACCAACTGCGCGGTGCGGTTAATCAACTGCAAACACTGCTGTATGCGGCGTGAATTTCTCATAGCTATTTTCAACAAATCATCCAAGAGCAAACAAGTGCAAACCACATCAAAATCGCAATCTGATGATGCGCCTCAAGCTAAATATTCGAAGCCGAAAATTCTGTTGCTGGATTTGCCGGAAACTGCGTATAACTCTCTTTATTCCAAAGGATTTAACGTCAGCAAAGGAACACTTGGCAAGCCTTACAAAGTCGAAATGAGTAGTGGATATCTGCCATTGATTGGAAGGAGCGATGTTCCGAATTACGCTGAGCAAGAGATAATTGTCATTGATTTAGCTTATGGGAAATTAGATAGTGGCCCTCAAGGTGAAAAGCGTCGACCAGATGATGAGCTCGATTTCTGGGGTAAGTGCGACAAAGGATTTCTCGACCCGCGCGTCATAATTGTTTCTCTACTACAAGGAGCTTTTGATCGTACATACTATTCATTCGGCGGTGCATTTATTGTTTTCGCGGACGCAAAGACTGGCATTGAGCTTGTGTCTGCACGCGGTGGGTTTCGTGGTCTTTATGATAAAACTACTCTTTTTTGTGATGTTTACTACTTTCTGTCTGAACTCAAAAATCTCAGTATCAGAAATGAATGTGGTAAAGAAATATTCCTTTCTGATACCAATTCGCCCCTCAGTCGTCTTCTCTCGGATTTTCTTCCAGAGAGTATGTTTACATGTGTCTTAGATGGTAATCATCAAAACGAAAATCCATGGAGGATATTAGCGATAAATAAATTTAAACAACCAGTAGCCCTTGCTAAATTTCATAAAAATAATGGATTACTTGTTATCCTTCCTCAAGTTCGCGACAAAGTGGCTTTTCTGGAGAGGCTTTTTGCTGAAGTATTACCAGAGATGACACCTCATTTATTTCCGAGTATTGAAAAAAGCAAATGGAATCATTTGCCAGAATATGAGTTACCTCACATCATTGAACTAAAGGCAAGGCAAGATAATATCGCAAGCAAGGCAAAGAAAGATATTGCTGATCTTGAGAATGAAATTACACAGGAAAATACAATTAACGGATGGATTCATGACTTACTGACTGGTACGGATACAAAACTTGTTGTCGCCATTAAGAATGTATTTGAAGCATTTGGTTTTGAAAAGATAATTGATGTCGATGTTGAAAGAGACAAAGAAGGAAAGTCTCGACGTGAAGATCTGCAAATTCAAGATCAAAGTCCTCTACTCATCGTTGATATTAAAGGGATTGCTGCTTTTCCTCATGATGAAGATGTGTTGCAAGCAGATAAACATGCAACACTTCGGATGCGCGAGCTGAAACGAGTTGATGTTGTTGGTCTTTCGATAATCAATCATCAACGGCACATTCCGCCACTTGATCGAAATAATGTTATGCCCTTTCGTCAAGAACTTCTTGATATTGCAGAGGAGCATACGCTTGGTCTTATGACTTCATGGGATTTATATTGTCTCTACAGAAATTTCAATAAGTTGAATTGGAGTAGCGAACAGGTTAAACCTCTCTTTTACAAAAAAGGTCGAATTTTTCCCGTGCCTGTTCATTATTGCTACATTGGAACAATAGCAAAGGCATGGACGGATAAGTTTGGTGTAATGATTGAGGAAGGTGAGGTGAGCGTGGGCGATAGGCTTGCTGTAGAATTTCCGATTGAATTTCAGGAAATTAACGTGAATTCAATTCGCGTTAATAATGATGGAGTTGAGCATGTAAAAGTGGGCGATCCGGCTGGATTTTTGTGGTCTACAGAGATGCCAAAATTAAAGGAAGGGATGAGGGTATTTCGCATCTCGATGCAAACTTCAACTTGAGAAATTAAGCATGATAAAAACCCCCACCACCACCCAATCCCTCGCCTCTCTCCTCAAGTCCGCTCGCGACATCATGCGCAAGGACAAGGGGCTGAACGGCGATCTTGACCGCTTGCCCTTACTCACCTGGATCATGTTTCTGAAATTCCTTGATGATCTGGAGTTTCAGCGCGAGGATGGCGCCAAACTCGCCGGGAAAAAATTCAAACCCACGATTGAAGCGCCTTATCGCTGGCGCGATTGGGCTATTACGCCGGACGGTATTACCGGCGACGAATTGCTCGCTTTCATCAACAATGAGGAAACCACGCGACCGGACGGAACGCGTGGCGCGGGACTGTTTGCCTATTTGCGCAAGCTGACCAGCAGCAACGGTGATAATCGCCGCGACGTTATCGCCACCGTTTTCAGGGGCGTGGATAACCGGATGAAAAGCGGTTATCTGTTGCGCGATGTCATCAACAAGATTGCCGGGATTCATTTTTCATCCAGCGATGAATTGCATACCCTTGGCGCGCTTTACGAATCCATGCTGCGTGAAATGCGTGACGCGGCGGGCGATTCTGGCGAGTTTTATACGCCTCGCGCTGTCGTGCGTTTCATGGTTGCCGTCACCGATCCGCGCCTTGGCGAAACCGTTCTTGACCCGGCAAGCGGCACCGGCGGTTTTCTGGTTGAGGCGTATAAACACCTTGCCCGGCAAGTCAAAACGGTGGCAGATCGCAAAATATTGCAGGAAAAATCCATTTCAGGTTGTGAGCCGAAACCGCTGCCTTATCTGCTCTGTCAGATGAACCTGCTATTGCACGGTCTGGACACCCCGCAAATAGACCCGGGTAACTCACTGCGCTTCAAGCTCACTGACATTGGCGAGCGCGAGCGCGTGGATGTCATTCTCACCAATCCGCCTTTTGGCGGCGAGGAAGAGCGCGGCATTCAGGGCAATTTTCCCGAAGACAAGCAAACGGCGGAAACCGCGCTGCTGTTTTTGCAGTTGATTATGCGGAAATTGCGGCGGCAAGGCGGCAACGCCCGCGCGGCGGTTGTCGTGCCGAATGGCACCTTGTTCGGCGATGGCGTGTGCGCGCGCATCAAGGAAGAACTGCTCAAGGAATTCAACCTGCATACCATCGTCCGCCTGCCCAACGGCGTGTTTGCGCCCTACACCAGCATTCCGACAAACATCCTGTTTTTCGACCGTAACGGGGCAACAAAAGAAACATGGTATTACGAACAAGCCTTGCCCGAAGGCAGGAAAAATTACACCAAAACCGCGCCTATCCAGTTTGACGAATTTGCCCCACTCATCGCATGGTGGAACAAGCGTAAGAAAACCGAACGCGCCTGGAAAGTGCCCGCTGCCGAATTGCTGACAAACGCTTGCAACCTCGACCGCAAAAATCCGAATGCCGTCGATGACATTACGCACTTGCCTCCGGAACAACTCGTCGCCGGCATTCTGTTGAAAGAACAGCGGATTGTGGAGATTGTGGGGAATATCCGCCAATTGCTGGAAAAGGAGCATTGATGGATTTCACAAATCTGGTTCAGGTCATTGCGGATGTCCATCAGCAGACGCACGCCCACGCGGTCAAAGCCGTCAATACGGCGCTGACGCTGCGTAATTGGCTCATTGGCGCGTACATCAATGAATATGAGCTTCAGGGACAAGACCGCGCTGTTTACGGCGGGAAACTTATCGGTCAACTGTCCAAGGCGTTGTGTGCACGAGGTATTCCTACTTGCGAACAAGCACGACTGTACTCGTACCTGTTGGTTTATCGCGCCTACCCACAAATTCGGGATGCTGTATCTCCCGAAATGCTATCTTCCGGCTTCGAGCTTACGGCGTTGCCAATTTTCCGGACAGTGTCCGGAAAATCTCCCGAACCAATTGTTCCGACAGTGTCCGAACAATCTTCCAAACAAATTTTCCGGTCACTGTCTGGAAAATTGCTGCTGGCCCGCCTGTCCTACAGCCATCTTGAGCTGCTTGCAGCCATCGACGATTCCCTCAAGCGAGCCTTCTACGAAGTCGAATGCATCAAAGGTAACTGGTCGGTGCGGGAACTCAAGCGGCAGATTGCCAGCCTTTATTTTGAACGCTCGGCCTTGTCCCGCGACCCGGTAAAACTCGCGGAACTGGCGAATGAGGCGGCGGTTCAGGCTGACCCCAGGCAGGTTATCCGCGACCCCTATGTATTCGAGTTTCTTGGCCTCAAGCCGAGCGAAGTGCTGCCAGAATCCGATCTGGAAGCCGCGTTAATTGAAAAAGTTCAAGCCTTTATGCTTGAACTCGGTCATGGCTTTTGTTTTGAGGCGCGGCAAAAGCGGCTGGTCATCGGCGGCGAATACTTTTTTGTCAATCTGGTATTCTACCATCGTGTGCTTAAATGTCATGTGCTGGTGGAACTCAAGGTCAGCGCATTCAGCCATGAACATATCGGGCAACTCAACACTTATGTTACCTATTACCGCGCCCATGAAATGAGCGCAGGCGACCAGCCGCCCATCGGTATCCTGCTCTGCACCGACAAAAACCACGCGCTTGCCGAATACGCGCTGGCGGGCATGGATAATTGCCTTTTCGTCTCCAAGTATCAACTTGAACTACCCAAAACCGAAGTCCTGCAACGCTATCTTGTCGAGCAGCGGCAGGCGCTGGAAGACGGAAAGCCATGAAAACGGAATGGGGAAAAGTGAAATTGGGCGAGATGCTGCGGCATCGTAAAGAATTCATCACGATTGATGACTTGACGAACTATGAGCGCCCACGTGTCCAGCTTCACGTCAAGGGTATTATTCTCCGCGACGAAGTGCCCGGCGCACTAATAAAAACCAAGACGCAACAAATTTGTCGGACGGGTGAATTCCTCGTCGCGGAAATTGATGCAAAAGTCGGCGGCTTTGGCATCGTGCCAGAATCGCTTGATGGTTCAATCGTGAGTAGCCATTATTTTCTGTTCGTGATTGATGAGAGAAAACTCGACCGTCGTTTTCTGGATTCCTTTATCCGCACACCAGCGTTTTGCAAACAGGTCGCCGCTCAAGGTTCGACAAACTATGCGGCGATTCGGCGCACGTTCTCGGTTATGAAATCCCTTTGCCGCCCTTAGCGGAGCAACGACGGATAGTGGCGCGGATTGAAGGACTGTCCGTACAAATTCAGGATGCCTATGCCCTTCGTCAGCAAGCTGTTGAAGAAGTAGATGTACTTTTTTATGCAGCACTACGCTATATAAGACATCGGCTTATTAATTCAAGCCTGTCGAAAATTCATCTTGGCGAACTAACAAAAGTTACTGCTGGCGGTACTCCTTCGCGGGATAACGCGACGTATTGGAATGGAGATATTCCGTGGATAAAAACTGGGGAACTTTTGGATGGTGATATTTCCCGCGCAGAAGAATACATTACCCAAATTGCAGTTGAAAATAGTAGCGCCAAATTATTCCTGTCGGATACAGTTTTAATTGCACTTTACGGTCAAGGACAGACACGCGGTAGAACTGGACGCCTTTTGATTTCCGCAACAACAAATCATACCAATTTGCGTTCGATGATATAGAGGCTACTCACCTGAATCTAAAGATAAAGCATGGAGATATCTCCATATTTATATTATTGAAAGCAAGTTGGTATCAGGCGTGTTGTGCGGTTCTGCCAAAGCCAGAAAAATTTGAATCGCGGTTCATTAAATTTTGGTTGCGTAGTCTGTATATTGAACTTCGTGAGAAAGCACAAGGTGGGGCACAACCAAATTGGAACGGCGCAATGATTAAAAATTTGGAAATCACATTACCGTCACTCCCCGAACAACGCCGCATCGTCGCCGAACTAGACGCCCTACAAGTTCAAGTCGACGCCCTGAAGCACCTGCAAACCGAAACAGCCGCCGAACTGAACGCCTTGCTCCCCGCCATCCTCGACCGCGCTTTTAAGGGAGAATTGTGATTCCAGAGCGTTTCCGAGCCCAATAGATGCAATTTCCCCGTCATTTTCGCGAAGGTGGGAATCCAGTGCGTTCTCTCCAGCCAGAATAGCGGCAAATCAAAGAATGGCGACGCGTTGCGTCGGAAAGACGATTCTGGATTCCCGCCTTCGCGGGAATGACGTGGTAGAAATGGCGTCGTCTGTACGAAAAAGCAAAACACGTTGGCGACCCCGCCATGTAAAAACGGGAGCCGAAGCCCCCGTCGATACATGCCGGAATAAGCAGAAATCACTTCCCGTCCGGTTCGTCCTTCTTGGTGTTGTTGCCTTCGATGAACGGGCTCCAGGGTTGGGCCTTGATGGGGCCGGGCGTTTTCCACACGACGTTGAACTGGCCGTCGGCCTTCACTTCGCCGATGAACACCGATTTGTGCAGATGGTGGTTCTTTTCGTCCATCTTCGAGGTGATACCGGACGGCGCGGCGAAGGTCTGGCCGGCCATGGCGGCGATGACCTGATCGACATCGGTGCTCCTGGCTTTCTCGACGGCCTGCTTCCACATGTGTAGACCGATGTAGGTGGCTTCCATCGGGTCATTGGTGACGACCTTGTCGGCGTTCGGCAGCTTCTGCTTCTGCGCCCAGTCCTTGTACAGCTTCACGAATTTGTCATTCTCTGGATTCTTCAGCGACATGAAATAGTTCCACGAGGCGAGGTGGCCGACCAGCGGCTTCGTATCCACGCCGCGCAGTTCTTCCTCGCCGACCGAGAAGGCGACGACCGGCACGTCGGTGGCTTTCAGGCCGGCGTTGCCGAGTTCCTTGTAGAACGGCACGTTCGAGTCGCCGTTGATGGTCGAAACGACCGCCGTTTTCTTGCCTTCGGAAGCGAATTTCTTGATCTTGGCGATAATCGTTTGGTAATCGCTGTGACCGAAGGGGGTGTATTCCTCAAGAATGTCGGCTTCGGCAACGCCCTTGGATTTCAGGAAGGCGCGCAGAATTTTGTTGGTCGTGCGCGGATAAACGTAGTCAGTGCCGAGCAGCACGAAACGCGTGGCTTCGCCGCCGTCCTTGCTCATCAGGTATTCGACCGCCGGGATGGCTTGCTGGTTGGGCGCGGCGCCGGTGTAGAAAACATTCTTTTCAAGTTCTTCGCCTTCGTACTGCACCGGATAGAAGAGCAGCCCGTTGAGTTCCTTGTAGACCGGCAGCACGGATTTGCGCGAGACCGAGGTCCAGCAGCCGAAAGTCACGGCGACTTTGTCCTGGGTCAGCAGTTGGCGGGCTTTTTCCGCGAACAGCGGCCAGTTCGACGCCGGATCGACGACCACGGGTTCAAGCTGTTTGCCCAGCACGCCGCCGGCCTTGTTGATTTCCTCGATGGCCATCAGCGCGGTTTCCTTGAGCGCGGTCTCGGAAATGGCCATGGTGCCGGAAAGCGAATGCAGGATGCCGACCTTGATGGTGTCGGCGGCGAAAACGCTGAACGGCGCGAGGCCGATGGAGGCAAGCGCGGCCGACAACACGGTGGCTTTGATGAAAGTACGACGGGATTTCATGGTGGACTCCTTAAAGGTTTTGCATAAATTCGGGTCAAGGCGCAAACACCACGCCCGCCACGAAATCAGCTTACGAGTTGGGGCTTGTTGCTGGAATACGTTAGATGGCGTAGTGGCAAATCTCTCCCCTCTCCCCTTGTGGGAGAGGGTGCCCCGGCAGGGGCGGGTGAGAGGAAGGGTTGGTTGGGCATAAACAAGCGCTG
>BNUC01000053.1 GCA_025997075.1 Betaproteobacteria bacterium
CTGCGCCGGAAATTGTCGTCACGGCGGACTGTGGTGGGAGCAACGGCTACCGCAATCATTTGTGGAAATGGGAACTGCAACAGCTCGCCAATGAAATCGGCAAACCGATCGCCGTTATGCACTACCCTCCGGGAACAAGCAAGTGGAACAAAATCGAACACAGGCTGTTCTCGTTCATCAGCAAAAACTGGCAGGGCATTCCGCTCGTCAGCGTCGCCGTCATTGTGGAACTCATCTCGGCCACGGCGACAAACAAAGGCCTGACCGTAAAGTGTGTGCTTGATGAACGTGTCTATGAAAAAGGCGGCAAGGTTTCAGATGAAGATTATGAAAGTTTGAATATCAAACCCGCAGAATTCCATGGCGAATGGAACTACAGAATCTCTCCTGTCTTAATGTAATTGCCTAGTTTGTTTGGTAACAGTTCCTTAGTCAGCGGCACATTGGCGCTGGCGGCCATCGGGCCGCCATCCAATACGGGCGTGGGGTCGCTGTCGGTCTTCAGTTCGAGCAGTGTCTCCATATTGTCAAGGGGGTCGCCGTCGCCGAGAAAAGCAAAGAAGGGATAAAAGCGGTCTCGCGCCGCTTGCGTCAAATCCGCCGCGCGCGGCAATTCGGCTTCAAGCGGCGGCACATCGGCTTCCGGGTCGGGTTCCGCGCCGGTTCGCCGCAGCACGCCGTATTGAATCTGTCCGGCGCGGGCGTCGGCGACGCCCAGGGTTCTGAAGGGCAAAAAGCCGGTATCCTCCACGTCGCAATCTTCATTGCCAGAAACCGGATCGGCGGCAGGACAAGGCAGACGGTCATTCGCCATCGCGTAGCCGGTCAGCGCCCAGTCCGCTTCTTCCAGCAGGGAGTAAGTCACGCGCTCGGCGTCCTGTTGCAACTGCGCGGAAATGAATTTCCAGGCGAGCGGCGTCAGCAGACCGAGAATCAGGATGATGACCGAGAGTTCCACCAGAGAAAATCCCCGGCTCCGGTTTTTACACCCCTGGGAGCGCGGGCGTCCCACCCGCTGGTTTGGAAGAGCGGGCGGGACGCCCGCGCTCCCAGGAATCGCCCCAGGCGCTATTTTTAAGCCCGTCATTCCCGCGAAGGCGGGAATCCGGAAGTCGTGCTTTCGGCGCAACGCGCCGCTTGTTTTGATTGGCTGTCCTTCGGACAGGATGGAACAATTCCGGATTCCCGCCTTCGCGGGAATGACGGAGAGGGGAAGCGCTTGCGCGGGAATGACGATCTCTCTGTCCTCCGTCCTCTGATCCCTGACATCTGATCCCTGATACCCTGTTTTCATGGCCGCAATCCTTTCGCGTCAAGGGTCAAGGCGCGTTGGGCGGTGGCGCTGGCGACATCGCGGATTTTTCGGGCATGGGCTTCCGCCTCGATACGCGCGTCTCCGGCTTCCGTCACGGCGTCGATCGCGTCCGGCAAGGCGACAATGACCAGCACCAGTTCGACAATGCCTTCCGCCAATGCGGTGGCCGCGATGGCGATACCAAAACCCGCAATCACCATTGGCGCGACTTCATCCGCTCCCAATACAGCCGCCGCCGAGGACATAACGGCCGCCAGGGTAGCGCCCGCGACATTGATCGCGCTCAGCACCACACCCGCGTAAGCCTGCTGCAAATCCCCATAAGCGCCGTCGAGCGCGAAAGCGCGGTATTGCAGATAAGCCAGCGCGAAACGGTAATTGTCATAAGCGGCGCGCGCCGTGTGCCCCGCCGCGTTGGCGCGGGAGAGATAAGCGGGGCAGGAAAGACGGGCGGAAAGTTCGTTGAAGCCCGCCGCCAGCACCTGATCGTCGTAAATGGCGGTGGCTTCCTGATGCGGCGCTTCAAAATTAGCGGTGGCGTTGCTACCGTCGAAGACATTGCCGTCGCCATTGGCGTCCAGCTTGCCGGGATGCGCCAGCGCGTAAGCGACAGGAATCGAGTTGGCGGTGATGGGCGGTGCGGGCGCGGCAATCTGGAGGGCGCGCAGTTTGGCGCAAAAATCCAGGCCGTTGATGGTGTTGGCCGCCGCTGTCATTTCATTGCCCGTGGGATGGGCGCGCACCAACACATCCGCCGCCTTATCCAGCGTACTCATCTGCCCCAAGTCGGGCCGGGGCACAGGGGGGTAGGTGACGTCATCCATGTCTTTCTCGGGCTGTTCATAATCGTAGTCGCCCGTGCCCGGGTCGTAATCCGTATCGCCGCTCAGCGGCCATACCTTTGTCGTGGAGTCGTCGGCACTCGGCGGCAGCCAGGGGGTCTGGGCGGTGGTCAGGCGGGTCAGCGGGGCCGCGCCGTCCTGATAGACGCCGTATCTGAGCGGCGTGGTCAGGCGCAGTCCCAGGGCGCGTCCCGGCAGATTGCCGATGACGCTCCCGCAGCCCGCCGCCAGGGTGTAATTTTCCTCGCCGTTGCCGTTCGTATCCGGGCAGGGCAGGCGGTGTTCGCGCATGATGAAACCGATGATCGCTTCGTCGGCCAGCGCCAGTTGCGCGTCCGCCGGATTGGTTTCGCCGACCTGATCGAAGGCCGGGATCAGTTTCCACAGGGAAAAACCCAGGACGGCGAGAATGGCCAGCGAGACGGAAAGTTCCACCAGGGAAAAACCGCGCATGGTTTTTAAGCTCGTCATTCCCGCGAAAGCGGGTTTCAAACCCACCCTCGTTTCTGGCGCGGACGGTTCACCTTTCGTCATTCCCGCGAAGGCGGGAATCCAGAAGCGTACCTTTCGGCGCAACGCGCCGCTCGTTTTGATTGGCTGTCCTTCGGACAGGATGGAACAATCCTGGATTCCCGCCTTCGCGGGAATGACGGAGAGGGGAACCGCCTTCGCGGGACGGACGGGGACGGGATGCGTGGGAGCAGGTTTCAAACCCGCGCACAGCCTGGATAAGCAGCGGCGTGAAGAAAAGAAAGTGTTCATTGCAGCACGCTCCGTTTATCGACGCGGCGCACGATTTCTTTGGCGGCGTCACTCGTCCAGATCACGACATTGCCATCGCCATTGACCGTCGAATTGCAGGTGATGGTGTCCACGCTCATGTCACTGATCTTTTCATACTGCTCTTGCGCCGCCTGATAAGCGGCCTCTCTCTGCTGATACAGCGCCCAGAGCATTTCATAAGCGGGGGCTTCACATTCGTAGGCCGTCAAGGGATGGTCATCGTCACCGTCATCAAGGCAATCTTCAACTGAGTCATATTCTTTGTAGTCGCGGTAAAATTGTGTGATTGAGTCGTGGGCGGGGCCACAGCTAGACAGGTAGTGGATGTTGCACAAGATAAGCGTCGAGGATCCTGTCTCAGGGCACCGGGCGGGGGCCACTAACGCAGGAGCAGGAACCTCATGCGCGTTCTCGATAGCGTTTTTTGCGTTGGTGAGGACGGTTCGCGCATCCGTAAGCTGACTATCCAGGCCGTTGCGCTCATTCTCCGCCTTGGAATGCTGGGCGCTGTATCCCTCGGTCAGGCGGGTCCGCTGCCCCGCTTCGCAAGTTGGCTTGTCGCTGTCTTTCGCTCCCTTGCAGGCGTCTTTCGCCGCATCGGCGATGGCTTTCTGAACATCGGCACTGTCCGTATCCGTATCCTCGATTTTTTTATTCGCCATCGCGATTTTTCGCTCGAAATCCTTCACCTTCTGTTCGGCTTCCATGTGAACCTGATACAGATCAGTAATGCTGTCATCGACAAAAGGCGCGTATTGGGCGATAAGCGTTGGGTTGGCCGAATCAGGACCAGTACCAAAGCAGTTCGAGTAGCTCGCGCTGGCGCAAGAACTGCTGCACAAGCCCATGCTGCCTTCTGAGCTGAAGCACCACAGACCGTCATTCCCCGTTTTCGACAACAGGCTATTACAGTCCTCCACCTGTTTTTTGAAATTCGGATTCGTCTCGTAGTATTTATTCCATTCCTCCAGGGCTTTGTTCCTCGCTTTCCTGGCATCTTCGAGATTTTTCTCGGCTTCTTTCTTTTTTTTCTTGATTTCTTCATTCTCATCGATTTCCTCATTCACCTCGCTCGTATCCATTTTTTCGCAAATGGTTTCCAATTCATCGGAGAGGTCGAGATCCAGCCGGCTGCCAATCAGGCCCGCATTGGCGGCGGCGCCAATCAGAATGCCTGTGGAGGCAAGATTGATGGACAGTGAAATCGTGGAGACAACGGCGGAGGCGGCGTATAAAGCCATGGCGACATACTCATTGACACACAGGCCAAGGCAGGCGGCGGCGATACCGGCGGCCTCGGCGACACCGATGGCGTCCGCTATCAGGCCCGCGGTGGAGACCAGCACGCCCCCGACGGAAAGCCCCGCCTGAATGCTGGCAAAAATGATCGTTTCCGTGACGGCGGCTTTCAAATCCTCATATTGCCCGTTGACTTCCTCGACAACACCATAAGCCAAGGCGACCGATTGCACGGATTCCAGCATGGGAACGGCGATACCCTCGCGGTTGATGGCGACATCCAGCTCGCCATCCGGGGCCGACGGAATCGTGGCGTCGATAAGAGTGGTGATAAACTCCGCAACCGAGTCCAGGCCGCTGCCCTTGGAAATATCATCTTTATAGCTCGCCACCGCGTGGTAACGCACCGGCTGACAGCCGAAAGCGGACATCAGCGAATCGACATCGCGCGTGAAGACGAAATCGTCGTAATTGGCGCTGTGGTTTCTGTCCGGCGCTTCCATGGCCGGGGTGCCGTTAGCGTTGGCTCCGTCGAAGAGCGTGTTGTTGGCGCCGTCGGCGTTGAAGCGTCCGGGGAGCGCCAGACCGTAGGCGACGTTGACCGGAGCGCCGGAGCGCGTGTAATGCGCGAAAGCCGCCGAAGGCCCGTCTTTCGCCAGCTTGACGCGGACGAGGCGCAAGGTCTCGCACATGTCCAGACCGTTGCGGGCACCGAAGAGCGGATCAAAACGCCCCGTGTAACGTCCGATGTTCTGCGGGAATGCGGTCTCGGCGATGGCGGTGATGTCACTGTTGGCTCCGGTGTCGGGATAATCCCAGATACCCGGCTCAAAGGCGTTATGGGGGAGCGGGCGGACCCCGGAGCTTGTTCCGTCGCTGATTGAAGGGGCGCGGTGCATTACATCCACGCCGCCGAGCGTGCTCTCGTCCCGATAAACCATGTAGCGCATCGGAAGATGTCCCGGCCCGAAGGCGCTGATGTCGAGATTGAGCGTATTCGGCAGCCAGCCTTTGGCGAGACCGCAGTTTTCCGCGCCGTTGGGCGAAGCCGCCGGACAGGGCAGACGGTGATAAGTCGAAGCAAAGCCGATGATCGCCTTGTCCGCCCAGAGCAGCGCCTCGCGCTCGCGGCTGGCGTCGGTGCTCGGCAGACCGGCGCGGAAGTAATTCACCCCCAGCGCCAGCGTGCCGCCCAGCAACAGCAGCAGAATCGCCAGGGTCAGCAGGCTGACGCCGCCGGTTTGACGATGGGCATTTTTCACGCCGCCATCCTCCTGGGAGCGCGGGCCGTCTTCGCATGGGGTTGATACCTGATACCTGACATCTGATACCTGAATTTCCACGGCATCACCTCCCGGTGATAAGCATCGACTGCCGGATCAGGTCGTAGACCGGCAACAGAAGCACGATGATGAGGAAAATGAAAAAAGCGCCGGCGACCAGAATGACGGCGGGCCGGATGACTTCGGCCAGGGTGTCGACCAGGTGATTGAAACGCCGCCGGTATTCGTCGGCCAGACGGGCGAGCTGTTCGTCCAGGGTGCCGGTTTCCTCGCCGACGGCCACCAGGCGCAGCACCAGCGGGGGGAAGCAGCCGGTGGCGCGCATGGCGACGGAGAGGTGTTCGCCGCGCGTCATGATCTGCGCAATCCGGGCGACGCCCTTGCGGTAGTATTCGTCGCGGGTGGCGCGTTCGAGAATTTTCAGGCTTTGCGACATGTCGATGCCGGAACGCACGAGGATCGACAGGTGTTCGGTGAGAAAGGCCATGCCCGAGGTGCGCAGCAGCACGCCGCTGACCGGCAGGTGGTGCAGGAGCCGGTAAAACCAGAGGCGCGCGCGTTTGCTGTAGCGCGCGCAGAGGAAGGGCAGGAGGATCAGCGCGGCGAACACGGAGAGGGAAAGCGTGGCGTTATCCGCCAGCCAGTCGGCCACGCGCATGACGGCGAGCGTCAGCGCGGGCATTTTGGCGTTCATCTGGCGAAACAGTTCCGACAGGTTGGGGATGACGTAGTACAGCCAGAAGCCCGCCGCGAGGAGCATGGTGATAAAGACGCAGGCGGGATAAATCATCGAGCGGCGGGCGTTGCTGCCGATTTCCGCCACCCGGTTGAGATGCTCAGCGGCTTCCAGGAACATTTCGGGAAGCTGCCCGGTTTCGTTGCCGATCACCGCCAGATTGAGGACGATTTCAGGGAAGATGTCGGGATGCTGCGCAAAGGCCTGACTGACCGAATCGCCATTGGAAAGATCGTTCAGCAGCGCTTCCGTCGCCCGCTGGATACCGGCGTTGCCGTTGCCGAAACTGACTTCGCCGGCGATGGTGCGCAGGGCGTCGATCAGCGGAACACCGGCGCGCAGCATGACGCCCAGATCGCGCAGCAGCCCGGCGAGGTCGGGCGTGGAGATGTTCGGCGTGAAGGTTTCCCGCAGGAAGGCGAGGACGGTGTTCAGCCAGGCGGGGAAACGATAGAGCTTGAACACCAGCGCCTTGTATTGCCGTTCCAGATGCAACTGCACCGAAAAATCGCGCTCGACCTGAAAAGGAAGGATGCCGCTTTTCAGGCGTCCGTCGGGTAGCAGCATCCGGTAGTAGTAGTAGTTCATCAGGGATCAGAGGTCAGGTGGCAGTCAGGTGGCAGGTGGCAGGGAGCAGGTGACAGAGGGAAGCGCTATTTTTAAGCTCGTCATTCCCGCGAAGGCGGGAATCCAGGAACGTAGCTTTCGGCGCAACGCGCCGCCATTCTTGATTTGCAGCCATTCAGCTGGAGAAAACGAACTGGATTCCCGCCTTCGCGGGAATGACGGGGCTTCAGGTTTTGCGTAACTCATACTGCTGTCCCCTGTCTCCTGTCATCTGATACCTGAGCTCCCAGCACGCGGGCGATTTCTTCCAGCGTGGTCTGGCCCTGGCGCGCCCGCAATTTGGCGTGTTCGAGCAGCGAGTGATAGCCGTTTTCCACCGCCAGCCGGCGGACGGTTTCGCGGCTGGCGTTTTCGGCGATGGCGTCGGCCAGCGCCTGATTGACTTCGAGGATTTCGTAGATCGGCAAACGCCCGGTGTAGCCGGTCTGGGCGCAGGAGTCGCAGCCCTTGCCCCGCCAGGCGCGCAAGTCCCTGCCCCCACTCTCCCCGCCCTCGCCCGCCAGCCAGGTTTTTTCTTCCGGCGAGAGTTTGTATTCGGTCTTGCAGTAGGGACAGATTTCCCGCACCAAGCGCTGGCTGACGACGCCGATCAGGTTGTCGGCGATCATTTGCGGGTCCAGCCCCATCGGACGCAGGCGCGGCACGACGCCGAAGACGCTGGAGACGTGCAGGGTGGATAGCACCAGGTGGCCGGTGGTGGCGGCTTCGACCGCCGACAGCGCGGTTTCGGCGTCGCGGATTTCGCCGATCAGAATCACGTCCGGGTCATGCCGCAGGAAGAAGCGCAGGGCGTTGCCGAAGTCGTAGCCCGCGCGCCGGTTGACTTCGGTCTGCGCCACGCCGGGAAGCCGGTATTCGATCGGGTCTTCGATGGTCAGCACGTTGCTTCCCAGCAGCGTGTGCGCCTGCAGCGCGGAATACATGGTGGTGCTTTTGCCGGAACCGGTCGGCCCGGTGACGAGGATCAGGCCGGCGGGCTTGGCGAAGAGTTTTTCCAGCCGGAGCACGTCCGCCGGGGCGAAACCGAGCCGTTCGAGGCCGACCTGTTCGCTGTGTTCCGGCAGCAGGCGCAAGACCACGCGCTCGCCGCTTTCGCTGTAGAGGATGGACACCCGGATGGCGTAGGGCGCGTCCAGGATCGTGGCGTGGAAACTGCCGTCCTGCGGGCGGCGCTGTTCGGAGATGTCCATGTCCGCCGTGACCTTGATGTAGGCCACCAGACGCGACAGGCCGGAAGGCAGCGCCATCATCGGGCGTAGCACGCCGTCGATACGGAAAAAGATGTGCAGGCTGGAATCGGACGGCACGATGTGCACGTCGGTCGCCCGTTCGGAAATCGCGTTACTCAGCAGGTAGTCCATGAACTGTTCGGGACTCAGCGCGTGATCGACGTCTTCGGCGAGTTTGCTCACTTCCCGCGCCAGCAGGTTTTTTATCGGGGTCTGGGTGAAATAGTAGGCGCTGCGGATGTATTGCAGCACCGGGGTGAATTCGCCCTGGAGAAAGCGGCATTCGAGTCCGTTGCGGCGCATGACGTATTCGGACAGAAAGCGGTCGTCGCTGTTGCCGATCAGGATTTCCAGGATGGAACCGTCGCGCCGGATGGGCAGGCAGGAGTGTTGCAGACAGAATTCCCGCTTGAACTGCTCAAGGATTTCCGTGTCGGGCTTGGGGAAATGTTCGCGCGACACAAAGGGAATATGTCTCTGGGCCGCCAGTTCCCGCGCCACGTCGTATTCCTGCGCCAGCCCGTGTTTGAGCAGCAGGGAACCGAGGCGCGTGTTCTCGACGCCCTGCTTCTGCATGGCATAGACGACCTGCTCCGAGGTGAGCAGCCCCTGTTCCTGCAGACGTTCTCCCAGACGCGGCGCGGCGGATTGTTTTGCTTGTTGTTCGGTCATGGCTCGTCTCGACGGTCTCAGTAGGAATCCGCGCCAAGCGCCTGACGTATCGACTCGACGCGCTCCGAATCCGGATGGCGCGCGCTCAGGCGGTTCAGGATATTCAGGGCGGTTTCGCGCTTGCCGGCGCGCGCTTCGAGAATGGCCAGATTGAGGCCCGCGTTTTCATCGCCGTCCAGCCGATCCAGGATTTGCCGGTAGTAGCCGCGTGCCTCGTCAGTCCGCTCTTCGGCGAAGGCCAGCCAGGCGCGCAGCCGCAGCAGCGTGAGGCTTTCCGGCTTGGCGACGGCTTCCATCCGGCCGATTCCCGCGTGGGCCGCCGCAAAGTCCTTGCCGCGGATGGCGCCAGCGATTTCAGCCGAGAGGCGCGTCTCCTGCGCTTCGATTTCAGCCTCGGTCGGTTTCTTCGGCTTCAGGGTTTTACCGCGCTTCAAGAGCCTGGCTTCGAGTTTGGCTTCTTCCCCGGCCTTTTTCGCGGCGGCTTCCTGCGCCTCCGCTTCCCGCTCCGCGGCCCGGCGCGCGGCGAATTCCCCCATGACGGATTTCCTCACGGCAATTTCCCGCTCGGCGCGCTCGGCGGCTTCCCTGGCGGCGGCCCGACGCGCTTCCTTTGCTTCTTTCAGCCTGGCGGCTTTCGCGGCGGGTTTCGACGCGGCTTCTTTCTCGGCGGCGGCTTTCTCCGCGGCTTCCTGTTCGGCAAACGCCTTCCAGTAAGCGTCGCGCTCGTCCGCGATGCGTTGCTTCTCGGCGGCTTCTTTCGCGGCGGCGGCTTCGCGTTCGGCGGCTTCCTTCGCGGCGGCAGCTTCCCGCTCCGCAGCCTCGCGTTCGGCGGCTTCTTTCGCTGCAGCAGCTTCCCGCTCCGCAGCCTCACGTTCAGCCGCTTCTTTCGCGGCGGCGGCTTCCCGCTCCGTAACTTCTCGTTCAGCGGCTTCTCTCGCGGCGGCAGCTTCCCGCTCCGCAGCCTCACGTTCAGCGGCTTCCTTCGCGGCGGCGGCTTCCCGCTCCGTAGCTTCTCGTTCAGCGGCTTCCCTCGCGGCAGCGGCTTGACTGTCCTCTGTCCTCTGTCCTCTGTCCTCTGAACTGTCCTCTGTCGTCTGTCCTCTGTCTTCCGAACGACTGATTTCTGTCCCCTGCCCTCCGTCTCCCGAAAAAGCGTATCCGGCAAGCAGCAGCAGAGCCACCGGCGCGTAGCGGCGGAGCGTTTTCAGCAAGGCGTTTCCCATGATTTCCATGACTTTTTTCACCGGACGAATCCTCATGGCAGGCGCACTCTCAGGACGACCACCAACTCGCGGCTGTTATGCAGGGAGTCTTGCCCGCCAAAGAGGTTGCCGAGATTCGGGATGTCGGACAGGCCGGGAATACCGTCCTTGCCGTAGGATTTGCTCTGGTCGATGAGACCGCCGATCAGCACCATGTCGCCGTTGGCGAGGTTCAGGGTGGTGGTCAGCCCCTTGTAGCTGATTCTCGGCAGGGTGACGACATTGCCGCTGGCCAGGGTGATCAGCGCCAGGGATTCGGGAGCGACATCGGTCTGCATCGGATGCACCAGCAATTCGATGCGTCCGTTGTCGTGGATGAAGGGGACGACGCCGACGACGACGCCGGAGAACAGCGAGTCGGTTTCGACGTCGGACGAGGAGAGCGATGAGCCGCCGCCCGAATTGTTCTGGGAATTGCTGGATTTGGAGATGTAGCGGATGTTGGTGCCGACACTCAGCAGCGCGGGCGAGCCGTTGCGCACGCGGACGCTGGGGTTGGACAGCACGCGCAGGGTGCCGAAGGAACTCAGGGCGCGAAGGGTGGCGGAAAAGTGTTTGCCGCCGTATCCCAGACCCAGGCCCGGATTTCCCGCGGCGGAACCGCCGATGGCCTGTCCCGGAATGGTAATCACGCGGTCGAGCAGATTGGTGCTGCCGGCGCTGACCGCCGAGGGGAAGGGGCCGGTCTGCCCGCTCAAGCCAATGGCGTCGGGGCCGTAGATGCCCGCGAGGTTGCGGCGCAGCAGCGTCCAGTCTACGCCGAACCGGTAATCGTCGTTCAGTTGCACGTCGATCAACTGGGCTTCGACCTGTATTTGGCGGCGCAGCATTTTGGTGTTGCGTTCGATCAACTGGGCGACGGCCCGGATCTGCCGGGGCCGCGCCTTGACGTAGAGCGAGCCGGTGGCGCGGTTCAGGCTGAAGGCGACGGGAACGGGCGGCGGTTCGCCCGCGCCGGGGGTGGAGATGCTGGGCGAACGCTTCGGCCCTTCGTCGCGCCCGCCGGAGAGCCCCAGAATCTGCTTGATGGCGTTTTCGAGCTGCTCATACGAGTCGATCTCTTTCGCCGAGCCGCCGGTGATCGAGAAATCGGCGCGCAGGGTGTCGCTGTTGCCGCCGCCCCCGCTGCTGCCGCCCGAGGACGAGTTGCCGCCGAAAACGTCGCCGCCGGAAGAAAGATTGATGCCGATGTTGGTATTCAGGAAACCGGCGTTGAACAGGCGTTCTTCCAGCAGGTTGATGACCAGCGCGTTGTTGCGCACTTCGCCGTGCAGGTCGAAGGCTTCCAGAATGTGGTTGTAAACTTCGCGCACCGTCACGTTTTTCAGGTGCAGGCTGGCGCGCATGCCCTGCTTTAACACCAGGGGATCGATCACCAGATTCATTCCCGCCTGGTCTTCCAGCGTCCACAGCAGTTGGCCGATGTCGACATCGCGCATGTTGATCGAAACCGTCCGGCTTTCCATCAGGTCGAAGACCGGCTCGACCGGCATCAGCGGTTCCGGGGCTTCCGAGCGGTTCAGGCTGGCAAAGAGTTCGTCGTAATTCCGGGCGAGCTTTTCCGATTCCTTGGCGATGTTTTCCACCATCCCGGTGTCGGGAATGGTTTCCCTGGCATTGAAGGTGTCGAAACTGCGGTAGCTGGCGCATCCGCCCAGCAACAGGGCGGCCATCGCGACAATCGCGAACGGCTTTGACCGGCCCGGATAGATTGCGTCGGCAAGGACTGTCTTCATTTTTTCCTCTGTGCTTGATACATGAATGAACGTTAATTGTTGAGATGTTGCGTCAGCCAGCCCATCAGGGCGGCTGATGATTCGGTCAGCACGAAATCGTCGTAATTCCAGGCGAAGGGCTGCAAGGGGGAAGCGAGGCAAGCGCCCATGCCGGTGTTGATACCGTCGAGCACATTGCCGTCGGCGTTCTTGTCCTCGTTGGAGACAATCAGCGCGAAGGCGGGATGCGTGCCTGTGGCGCAAACCGAACTGCCATCGGGGTTGACGCCCGCGACGCGGATGTGCGCGTCGGAAAGCGGCAGAGCCTTGATCAGATCCAGCGCCGCCAGCGTGTCGCCATAACCCCGATAATCCGGCGTGTTTTCGGCATCGCCGGTGCGTTCCTCCAGACGGGTGATGTCGTTAATGCCCGCGTTGCGATAAACGCTGTAACGCATCCGGTTGTTGACATTGTCGGTCAGCCCCAGGCTGAGGTAGGGCAAAAAGCCATTCTCCGCCGTGGCCGCGCAGCTTTCATATCCGTTACCGTCCGTGTCGGGGCAAGGCAGACGCTTGTTCGCCAGCAGGAAAGCGCGGATGGCCTCGCGCGCCACTTCCGCTTCCGCCGCCGAGCGCGCCCTGGTGTTCTTCTGATCCGCGCCGGAAAAAGCCCAGGTCGTCATCAGCGTAAGCACTCCGAGCACCGACAGCACGATGGCGAGTTCGAGCAACTGGAAACCGCGCATGGCGGCTGGCGCATATCTTGCCCCATGCGCTATTTTTAACCCCGTCATTCCCGCGAAGGCGGGAATCCAGAAGCCTACCTTTCGGCGCAACGCGCCGCTATTCTTCAATTGGCAGCCATTCGGCTGGAGAAAACGAACTGGATTCCCGCCTTCGCGGGAATGACGAGCTCGCGTAAACGCCCGTAGTCGCTTAAATCCAAGCCTGTTCAGCAGGGTTAAAAATAACGCCTGGGGCATTTCATTGTCCCGCCGGTGGCTGCGGCGCGGGTTGCGCCGGCAGGGTTGGCATCGGCGGCATCATCGGTGGCTGCGCGCCCGCCATGAAGTCCAGGCGTAAACCCTGCTGTTCTCGCAGAATCGCTTCCTGGATCGATTTGACTTTGGCCATGTCCCGCTCCGGCTGCGGTTTTTTGATTTCCGCCTCCAGTTCTTTGGCCAGCGTCTGCATCCGGTCGGCGACTTTCAGGTTATCCCGCAGCGCCTGGAGGTTCACGCCCCCGATATTGGACGTGCCCTGTATCTCGACCAGTTCCTGCAAGAGGGGGTCCAGTTCCGCGGGCGACGGTTTCCGGCCATTGGCGGTCAGCTCCTGCATTTTCTGTTGCACGCGGCGGGCGCGCTCGGCTCGCAGCGCGTTGGAATTCCGCGCGGACGAGCGCGACAAGGCTTGTCCGGTTCCTGGCATGGGCTGAACGTGGCGGGGTAAATACTGGGGCGGCGGCGTGGGGGCGGTCGACACGCTGGCGACGGGCTCCGGCAGGGCGCGATCTGGTAGGGCGCGATCTCCGAGCGCGCCGTCATTCGGCGGGTTCGGAGAACCCGCCCTACCTGTCTCAACGGGCCTGGCGACGGGCGGCGCGATGGACCTGGCGGCGGCGAGACGCGCCGCCGCTTCCGCGTACTTCGTCTGACTTTCCTGCCCCGATTGCCAGAGGTAGAACAAGCCCGCGCCTTGCGCGACAACGAGCGCCAACAGAACGACCGTCAGGATTTTCCAGGTTTTGCTCATGGCTGCTTCCCAAACGCCGCAGGTACCGCCGCGGGCGCGGTCACTGGCGCGGCCGCCGGAGTTTCTCCGCCTTCCCTGCCGATACTCAGCCGGACGTGCTGGCCTTTCGTGTCGCGCAGGGTGACGTAGGAATCATTGATCGCCAGCACCCGCGAGCCGTTTTCCAGGGCGTCGCCGACATGCACGACCCGATCGCCGACGATGGCGCGTTTCAGGTCGGGGGCGATATAGGTCATCGCCAGACGGCCCGGTGGCGGGGGAAGCGTCTCCGGCGCGGGCGCGGCGTCCGTGGATGGCGTACTCCCTGGTACGGCGGCTTGCATGGATCGCAAACTCGCCAGGGCGCTTTCCGGCGTGACGGCTGGCGCGGCTTGCACGGATCGCGAACTTCCCGGCGCGACGGATCGCGCGGCTTGCGCGGATCGTGTGGCTTGCGCGGCTTGCACGGCCTGCGCAACGGAAGGCGGCGGCGTGACCGGCCAGCCCGCCCGTTCATTACGGTTGATGGGAACGCTGTAGCCCGTTTCAAACGGCCCCGGCGCGTTTCGTGACACTCCGGTCTGGCCGGACGCGTCCGCCAGCGGCGGGAAGACATCGGCGAACGACGGCTGGCCGGCTGTCGACGGAGGCAGGTCCAGCACATTGATGCGTTCGAGCGCGGCTTGCGTTTTCTTGAGTTCTTCTTCCAGTTGCGCCACTCTGGGCGCGGACGGCGGCGCGTAACCCGGCGGCATCCTCGGCGCGGGCGGCGGCGACAGCAGCAACAGCGCGACGCCCGCCAGCAACAGGATACCCGCCAGAAAGATCAGGCTGCCCAGATTCTTGTTCATCGTAAAACTAACTCCGCTTTGAAACCCCGCCCTTTAGGGCGGTGGGAGCCCATACCCCGGCCTGAAGGCCGGGGTTTCGGCGACCGTTTTGGGAGGGGTGCAAACCTCTTCCAAAACACGTTAGATCGACAGGCCTGAAGGCCTGTCGCTGACTAATTGCTGCCGACGCTCCTTTCTGTGCCGCGCCCGGCGTAAAGCGATAGGCAAAGAAACCGTTACCCGGCGTCGGCGCGGAGGACGCGACGGCTTCCGGCGTAAATCCCAGGCGGCGCAGGCCCACGAGGAACGCGGAGAGCGCATCGTCACGCCCGCCCCTCTGGTCGACCCGGCCCTCGACCGTGATGCTCCGGCTTTCCATCCTGACCCGCAGAATGTGGACTTCGTTCGCCGTCGCCACCGCGCGCAGATCGAGCAGAAAAGCGTAGGGGTCGATCGCGGCCTGGGCGTTGCCTATCGCGTCGATCAGATCGCGGGTGGCCGCGAAGTTCTGCCCGCGCGCGCCGGGCAGCGGCGCTTGTTCCGCGTTCTGGCGCATCGCCGCGCGGGCATTTTCCACTTCGCTGTCGAGGGATTGTGCCTGATAGAGCAGGAAGCTCGCCCACGCGGTCAGCGCGACCGTGCACAGGGCCAGCCATCCGCTAAAACGCGGCAACTGGGTTTCGGTCAGCCAGGCGAATTTCGCCGCCCCGGATTGGCGGCCAGCTTGACGGCCTGCCAGGGGCGCGAGAGGGGCCGCAAGACCTCCGCCACGGCGCTCCGTTTTTGTTTCAGGGATTCGTAACTCACGTCCGTCAGGCCGCTCGAAGAGAGTTGCGCCTGCAGCGCCTGCGTCAGTTCGGGCGACAGCGGTTCGCCGAAGGTGTGCCAGCGCAATTTCAATTTGGTGTCGCTCAAGGCCGGAACGCGGCGCATCAGGATGCCGACTGTTTCCAGAAAGTCCTCTTCGCGCGCGCTTAAAGTCATGATCGAGTAGTAACTCAATATCCCCTGCTGACGCGCCAGCAGCGAAATTTCCCGGTTGCAGTGAAAAATCACGGCTTCATTATCGCCGGTCAGGAGCCGCGGCATCAGCCCCGCGTGCGCGATCAGCAGGCAATGTTCGCGCCGGGTTTCCGCCCAGGATTGCAGACGCTGCCAGTTTTCCATGGGGACGGCGGTGTAAAAGACCTGACGGCTGCCCTTCACGGGGTGAATCAGCACCTTGGCCTCGCCGTCGATCAGCCCGTCGTCGCGCAGACGCCGCGCGATGATGGCGTCGAGGTAACGCGGGTTGTCGCTGGCGAAAACGCCGCTGACGGATTTGCCGAAGTCGGTCAGCGCCAGCGCCGGCTCTTCCAGCTCGGGGTAGTCCGGCAGGGCTTGCGGAACGCCGTCTTCATAGCGTTCCCATTTTTCATCGAGATTGAAAATCACGGCGGAGTTCATTGCGCGCTCCCGGTACGGAAAACCAGGGTTCCGCGCGCGCCCAGCACCAGCGGCGCGCCGGATTGCGCGAAGGAATCGAAAATCCCGGCTTCGTTGCCGCGCACCGAAATTTCAAAGCTCTCGAAATCGAAATACCGCCTTCCCGGCGCGCGCGCGACGGAGAGCAGGAATTCGTTGGCCTCGTGGCGATGCACCGACTGCGAGCGGACATCGATCAGACGCTTCGCCCAGCCGTCCGCGCCGATGCCACGCCGCGCCGCGAGTTGCAGCATCTGCCGGTCGCTCTCGTCGAGCGCGCGGCGGACATCCTTTTCGGCCTGCTGCGTCCGCGCGCTGGAAAGCGCGATACGCAGGGAAGCGGCTTCCCGCTGGCTTTGCCCCAGATGCTGCCGCACCAGATAAAAAAATACGGTGGCCGCGCAGAGCAACAGCAACAGGATAAAAGCCACAATCGACTGACGCCGCTTTTTCGCCTGCCACGCGCCCGCCGTCGCGCCGGTTCGGGTATCGTTCATCGTAAAATTAACTCCGGTTTGAAACCCCGCCCGTAAGAATGGAGAAACATGAGCGGCGTTTGCTTTCCCTCGCCCGCTTGCGGGAGAGGGTGCCCCGGCAGGGGCAGGTGAGGGGGGGTTGGACATGTTCCAATGTTGTTTCGTGCTGAATTGCCGTCCCCCTCATCCGGCCTTCGGCCACCTTGGCCTCGCACGCTCCGCAAGCGGGGCGAAGGGATTGACCGCAGTGCTCCGCAGGAAATTTCTTGCTCATTGTTCCATGACCCATTGCGCCGTCAGCAGCACGACGCGATCTTCGTCGCGGTTGCCGCCCACGCCTTCCGAAGTTTGTTTCTCGCCTTCATCCTGACCGTAGGTGTTGTTGGCGCCCCATTCCATGCCCGGCTGCTGGCTGGAACTTTCCTGCGTGTTGCCGCGCGCGTCCTGCAGGCGGAAACGCCCTTCGAGCGCGTCGGCCTTGCCGTCGACGATCTGATCCAGATAACGCGCCAGATCGGGCGTCAGCCCGCGCAGCACCATGACGTTACCCGCGCCGCTGATGGTGCCGGCCGGATTCCACTGGAAGCAGATTTGCAGTTCGACGGAGTTACCGTTGCTGTCGTTGTAAACGTAGCGGTCTTCCTGTCCCTCGCCGCGGCCGTTCGGCATGCGGATACCGATTTTCTGCATCAGTTCGCGCAAATCCTGCCGCGCCAGATTGGCGTCGCCCGCGCCGATGGAATTTTTGGGATAGCCCTGCCCCTTGCAAATCTTGAGCCCGGTGTTGCCGTAGTTTTCCGGCACCCCGGCGACCGCGCCCGACAGATTGCCGTTGGCGATCCAGGCTTCCTTGCCGTTGACCATGTAGGTCGGCGCGATCTGGTTGTCACCCAGCACCACGCCCGCGCGCTGGAAGTATTCGTCATAACCGCGCTTCCATTCCATGACGAATTTGTTGGCGATCTTCTGGTACTCAGCGTTGCGCACCACATCCTTGCCCACGGTCAGCGCGCCGATAATCAGGCCGATCACCACCAGCACGAGCGCCATTTCGATCAAGGTGAAACCGGCTTCGGCCAGCCTGTTTTTCGCTCGCTTCAATCCAGACGGATACATGGTCCTTCTCCTCGGGTCCATCGGCTTACTGGTTCATCTTGTAGATGGCGACCACCGTTTCAATCTGGTCTTCGTCAAGGCGACGGCCGGACTCTGTACCGCCGGTGCCGGTAATGACGTTCGCGCCCGTATAGAACTGCATGTTGTTCGCGCCCCATTCGACACCCGCCGCGTTACCGGCATCCGTAGTATTCCTATTGCCCTCTCTTTGCTGGCGAAACATTCCTTCGATGGCGTCGGGTTTGCCGTCGATCATCTGGTCGAGCGAGCGCGCCAGATCGGGCGTCAGGCCGGTGATGACCATCACGTTGCCCGCGCCTTCCTGGTATGTCGGCGGATTCCATTGAAAACAGACCTGGAGTTCCTGCGGGTTGCCGTTGCTATCGAGATAGACGTATCGATCCTCGCGGCCTTCGGCACGGCCCGGCGGCATCCTGACCCCGGCCCGCAGCATGATGTTGCGCAAGGCAAATGGGTCCGTCACAGTCGCCGTTTGCGCAGACCGGAGCATTTTGGGGCCAGCCGCGCCCTGGCAGATCGTTGCGGGCGGCTGAGTTATACCGCTCATGTCGCCACCCGAGACGACGCCCCCCGCCGCAACATTGGTAGCAGTACCAGTACCTTGGTAATTGGCGCCATTGACCATCAGGCGGGGTTCCTGCTGCATGTCCCCGATCGGCGAACCGGTGCGCTGCTCAAAAGTGTTATACGCCACCACCCATTGGTCGATGAATTTCTGCTTGACTTTTGCGTATTCGGCGTTGCGCTGAACATCCTTGCCGATGGAAACCGCGCCAAGGATGAGTCCGATGATGACCAGTACGACCGCCATTTCCACCAGAGTAAACCCGCGGCTGCGATCCGCCCGTTTCTGCATTTGCATCTTCATATTGGCTCCTGCCTGCAATGTGTCAAAAAATAGCCGACTGGGTGACGGCTTGAATGTGCCCTGTTCCCGCCAACTGGCAAAGTTCGCTATTAAACGGGCTGAAACGGTCAAAAATAACGGTTCACATGAACAGTTTTGTGCCGTGCCAGCCTGTTCGTTTGAATAGTTTTGCTTGGAAACAGGCCCTTCGCGGGGGTTGAAACCCTGGGAGCGTGCACTGCTGTCCGGGATAAAAAGGAAGTCGATGGAGGGAAGGTTTGCAGGGCAAGGTGTCGCCGTTTTTTGGGACTTACATTCAGCGGAAATTGCCTTTCATACACCAAGGACATCCACTGGCGTCCATAAGGATTTGAAAAATAAGGATTTTCATATTTTTCTATTCTACCGGACGCTGCTGAAATCTACCCACAGCCGGGACTTTTAAGTCCATTTTCAAGTCCATCATTACGGGGGTTGCGGATGCCGGATTCTTGCTGGAAGGGCACGTCCGATGAATAAACAATCCAGACCTGACTCAGTTCAGGAGATGAATCATGGCACTTTCCGATCTGGCCGTTCGACAAGCCAAGGCGACCGGCACAGCCTATACGCTCGGCGACATCGACGGGCTTTCTCTCAACGTCTCCGCCCACGGCGGAAAATCCTGGCACTTCCGCTACTACTGGCTCGGCAAACAAAAGCGTATCTCGCTGGGCACCTACCCGGAAATTTCTCTCCGGCAGGCGCGTCTTGCGCGCGACGAGGCGCGCGCCCTGTTGGCCCAGGGCGCCAATCCGAAGCATCATCGCCGGCAGGAACGGCAGGCCGCCCGTCTGGCGGATGAGAACACCTTCAGTGTCGTATTCAAGCATTGGATGGAACACCGCCAACTGGAAATCAAGACCGGAAAGAACAGCACGCATGCCAAGATAGCGCGCACTTTCGGGAAGGATATCCTGCCTTTTCTGGGGAAACAACCGATCCACGAAATCAAACGTCACGATTTACTGGAGATCGTAACCCGGATCGAGCGGCGGGACGCGCTGACCGTCGCGCGATATGTTCGCGGCTGGTTCAGGCAGGTGTTCCGTTACGCCCTGGTGAAGGTACCGGGACTGGAGCATAACCCCGCCGCCGATCTCAATGTCGTCGCCGTCCCGCAACGGCCCACGCGCCACAACCCCTTCCTGCGCCTGAACGAATTGCCGGAACTGTTGCAAAACCTGCGAACCTATGGCAACGGGTCCATCCGGCAGGCGCTGCTTCTCTTGTTGCTCACGGGCGTGCGCACCGGCGAGTTGCGGCACGCGACGCCGGAACAATTCGATCTCGAACGCGGCCTCTGGCGCATTCCCCCCGAGAACGTCAAGCAACTGCAACGGAAGATACGCAAGGCGGGCCGGTGTTCGCAGGATATCCCCCCGTACCTCGTGCCGCTTTCCACACAAGCCAAAGAGATTGTCCGCGAACTGCTCGACCAACTGCTCGACCGGCGCAGACCGGCCCAACGCTATCTGCTGGCGCATAGGGGCGATCCGGAGAAGCGCCTCGGCGTCAGTACGCTCAATGGAGCCTTGAGATACATGGGATACGCGGGCCGGCTGACCGGACACGGTATTCGCGGCACCCTCTCGACGGCGCTCAACGAGATCGGCTATCCGAGAGTCTGGGTGGAAGCGCAACTCTCGCACGCCGACCCGAATCAGGTTCGCGCGGCCTACAACCACGCCGACTATCTGGAACCGCACCGCCGCATGATGCAGGACTGGGCGGATCGGCTTGACCTGTTCGAGCACCATCAGCTTGAACAGGCGGGCCGTCCGCTCATCGTCCACCTGGAAGGCGTGACAACAGCGCCGACCGATTTTTAGCAGGGCGACTGGAAGCCACTCGTCTCCCCAAATGACCGGCCAGCGAAACAAGGCTGGCCGGTTTCGTTATTTCCGCCAGTAAGCAGCGGGATAGCGGCATCAAATACCGGACATACTGATCAATATTTTTCGTATTCAGCCGCAATGATTTTGGCTCCAAGTCGGAGAACAATCACATGGAGGTATTTGTATGAAAATGCGATATTTACGTTATTTCCTGGTGGTCGCCGAAGAACAGAGTTTTACCCGCGCCGCCGCCAGGGTTCATATTGAACCATCGCCTCTTTCCCGAGCGATCCGGAAATTGGAAACTGACTTGCAGGTTCCTCTGTTCCGGTACATCCATGGACGTATACAACTCACCCTGGCCGGAGACGTATTTCGGGAAGAAGCCCGCCGCCTGTTGATGTTTGTTGAAGGCGCCCGTCTCCGGGTGCGTTCCGCAGAACAAGGCTACTGCAGACAACTGCGGATCGGCCTCACCGACCATTTGGCACAACCGCAATTCATCCGATTGCTGGCCCGTTACCGCGAGGAAGAACCGCTGACAAAAATCAGAATCCTTGAAATGACGGTCAGCGAAATGGTCAAGGCCATGAGTAACAATCCTCCGGCAAAGCCGGAGGCCTTCATTTGTTAGCGCCTCAAAGGCGCCTTCAAAACCATGAGCCGCTTCGCGGCAAAAGGTTTGTGCTTTTTCAACATGTATCTCACTTGCGTAAACCACTTCGCAACTTCGTGGGAGATAACTCATTCTCTGTTTCAAACATCTTTCCGACTGTCATAAAGGTCAAACCTTGGTGAGTCCCCCGGCAGAGCCGGGGGCTTACCTCTATGAGTTACGACCAGATCGATGCGGGTTTCACGATACATCCTGAACCCGGCGAAGGATTGCGCAAAGAAGTTGTCTGGCGGGATCGGTTTGCAATAGCCCTCCCCAGAAACCACCCGCTCCTGTCTCTCCACAAAATTCCTCTGCGCGAAATCGCCCGATACCCCTTATTACTTTTTCATCCCGAGTCCTGTCCGGGTGGATATGACATCATCCATCGTCGGCTCTTTGGCTCCGCCCTGTCCTCCCCGACGATTGCCGAATACGTCTCCGGACACGAGTCGATGATGATGCTCGCGGCGGCTGGCTATGGAATCGGTGTCGGGCTGGAATCGCAGATTACCCTGTACCGCCATCCCGACGTGATCGTTCGCCCCGTCACCGACGACGCGCCCACGCCGGCGACCTTCATGGTCATCCCGGACAAGCCTCCATCGGATGAATTGATCCACTTTATCACCCGCGTCCAGAAAATCGGACAAATGACGAGCGTTCATTGACAGCCATTCGTCACAGGACAAACCCAAAGATCAGACATTTTTCGTCTGCCGACGGACATAAAACGTCTTCGATTTCATGACGGATTCAGGCGTCCGGTATCGGAGTCCGGCAGGGTTCACCGTTAAAAGCATAAGAACATCGATTGTTTTTCCTGCCGACTTTTTTCGTCGCCCCTCTGACATAAAAGCACCGCCACTTCCGATCATTCATTTTTTTGGAGAGTCGCCTCCTGTTACGTGCTTTACCTTTTTTGAATTGCACGAACAATTGACCCGCGCCGATCGGGCCATTTGATGCAGATTCCGGCTTCCCGATGAATCCGGTCATCGGCGCGATCCGATTGTTTGATGATATCCCGAGTCAATATCTATTTACTGCGAATCGTGCCTTGTACGCTATCCAACACCAAGGAGTTATCGCCATGTCCATCGAACATTTCGCAACAGCCGAGCGGCGCATCCTGCGCCGCCCCGATGTCGAAGCCAAGACCGGGTTCAAACGCGCGCACATCTACAACCTGATGAAAGAAGGCAGATTCCCGAAAGCCCTGCGCCTGGGAATCCGCGCGGTCGGTTGGGATTCGCTTGAGATTGATCAATGGATCGCCGAACGCCTCAATGAGCGCGCATGACTGTTCCAACACTGGAGTTCTTGCCATGCAGGTCATTTCCATCATCTCGACCAAGGGCGGCGTCGGTAAAACGATCATTGCGGCCAATCTGGGCGGTTTCATCGCCGACGCGGGACGACGTGTCCTGCTGCTCGACCTGGACGTGCAACCGACCCTGTCCTCCTATTACGAACTCGTCCAGCGCGCGCCCGGTGGTATTTACGAGCTGCTGGCCTTCAATGAATCCGATTTATCGCGCCTCATTT
>BNUC01000054.1 GCA_025997075.1 Betaproteobacteria bacterium
TAACTCATTGAGCAGCGGAAGTGTTTGCAGGATGCGTTTTTGCATCACAACAGTCTCTCTATTTTTCATCCAGATACTGTTCAGTATTTTTATTTAATTGTTAATGTTATTTGGTAACAATCCCTAAGTAGACTCTTTCGAGGGCCAGTCATGTCACCCGTCAATATGCACGAAGCCAAAAGCTCGCTTTCCCGTCTGGTTGCGGCCATCGAAGATGGTACGGAAAGTGAAATCATCATCGCCCGGGATGGACGTCCTGCGGCTCGTCTGGTGCCGATCGCATCTGACACGAAAAAGCGTATCGGCGTTGCGGCGGGGAAATTCCAGGTTCCCGATGACATCGACGGACAAAACGCCGAAATCGAAGCCCTGTTTTATGGAAAATCGGTGTGAATATTTTGCTGGATACCCATATTGCGCTTTGGGTGCTGGCGGATAGTCCCGCCGCTTTCGGCGGCGCGGCGCGACAGATGGCTCATGATTTATCCCATATTCACTGATATTGGATCGCGCAAGTACACTTATTTTAGATTATCCTGGCACGTTAAAATAACGTGAATTCTTATTTTAGCCTGGCATTGTAGAAAACCATTTCCCTGACGTCAGAGAAATGGTCGACTTGGGTTCTGGCAGCCAACGGGAAGTCGATAAGTGAGATTAGATTGCAAACCATTATGCCTGAAACCACGACAAGCCCCATGATGAACACATGACCCCAGGAATCAAAATCTGCGGCCTGACGCGCGAGGAGGACCTGCGGGCGGCCATCAGCGCCGGCGCCGATGCCCTGGGGTTGGTCTTTTACCCGCCGAGTCCGCGTTTTGTTGAACTGGAACAGGCGGCGCGGCTGGCGCGGATGGCGCCGCCGTTTGTCAGCGTGGTCGGGCTGTTCGTAAACGCCGAGCCGCAATACGTGCGCGAGGTGCTGGCTGTCGTGCCGTTGCATTTGCTGCAATTCCACGGCGACGAGGACGAGGCTTACTGCCAACAGTTCGCGCGGCCCTACGTCAAAGCGGCGCGGATGAAACCCGGATTCGATTTGTTACAATACACGGCTGGTTTTCCCTCGGCGCAGGCTATTGTGCTCGACGCTTTCTGCGAAGCTTATGGAGGGGGCGGCAAGACTTTCGACTGGAATCTGATTCCGTCGGGGTTGTCGAAGCCGCTCGTCCTGTCGGGCGGGCTCGATGCCGGCAATGTGGGCGAGGCTATCGTCCGGGTGAGACCGGCGGCTGTCGATGTTTCGTCGGGTGTCGAAGCGGCCAAAGGCATCAAGGACGCGGCAAAGATTCGCGCTTTCATCGCTGCCGTGCAGGCGGTAAATGCGGCAACGGCGGAAAATGTGGTAAACGATTGATTTATAAGTTTTTTCAAGAATTGGATAGAACGATGCGCAAGACCTGTGGCGGACTTACACGCACCTGCTGGCGACGGTTTCTTGCCGATCACACATGAAGGCTGGTGGTCGTAGCGATCATCCGTAGTTTTATTTCCTGTCTCTCTCGATTCCATTTCCCTCAAGGAAAAAACATGGCTATTACATCTTATGACCTGCCCGATGCGCGCGGCCATTTCGGCCCTTACGGCGGCATCTTCGTCGCCGAAACACTGATTCCCGCGCTCACCGAGCTGAAAGACACTTACGCGGCCCTCCGGCGCGATCCGCAATTCATCGCCGAATTCGAGTATGAGCTCAAACATTATGTGGGCCGCCCCAGCCCGGTTTACCATGCCAAACGCCTGTCGGACAATCTGGGCGGCGCGCAGATTTATTTGAAGCGCGAGGATCTCAACCACACTGGCGCGCACAAAATAAACAACTGTATCGGTCAGGCCATGCTCGCCCGCCACATGGGTAAAAAGCGGGTGATCGCCGAAACCGGCGCGGGTCAGCACGGCGTGGCCTCGGCCACCGTCGCCGCGCGTTACGGCATGGAGTGCGTGGTTTACATGGGATCGGAGGACATCAAAAGGCAGGCGGCCAACGTCTATCGCATGAAGCTGCTCGGCGCCAGCGTGATGCCCGTGGAATCCGGCTCGAAGACGCTCAAGGACGCGCTCAACGAAGCGATGCGCGACTGGGTGGCCAATGTTTCGACGACTTTCTACATCATTGGCACCGTCGCCGGACCGCATCCTTATCCGGTGAT
Organism: Betaproteobacteria bacterium; assembly: GCA_025997075.1. Classification (GTDB taxonomy): domain Bacteria; phylum Pseudomonadota; class Gammaproteobacteria; order Burkholderiales; family Rhodocyclaceae; genus Propionivibrio. Next base: position 2,151 of record BNUC01000054.1, read on the forward strand.
GGTGCGCGACTTCCAGTCGGTGATCGGCAAGGAATGCCTGACCCAGATGCCCGAATTGTGCGGCTGCCAGCCGGACGCGGTGATCGCCTGCGTCGGCGGGGGTTCCAACGCCATGGGCATTTTCTACCCGTACATTCCTTGCGAAAACGTGCGTTTGATCGGCGTCGAAGCGGCAGGCGAGGGCATCGCCACCGGCCGTCACGCGGCGTCGCTGACCGCGGGCCGTCCCGGCGTGCTGCATGGCAACCGCACCTATCTTTTGCAGGACGCGAACGGGCAGATCACCGAGACGCACTCGATTTCCGCCGGTCTCGACTATCCCGGCGTCGGCCCGGAACACGCCTGGCTGAAGGATAGCGGGCGCGCCGACTACGTGACGATCACCGACGCCGAAGCGCTGGAAGCGTTCCATACCTTATGCCGGCTGGAAGGCATCATCCCGGCGCTCGAATCGAGCCACGCCGTGGCGCACGCGGTCAGGATCGCCCCGTCGATGGCGAAAGACAAAATTCTGCTGGTCAATCTTTCCGGCCGTGGCGACAAAGACATACCCACCGTCGCCGAAAAATCGGGAATCCCGTTCTGAGGAGGGCATTATGTCCAAAATACAAGCCACGTTCGAGCGTCTGCAAGCGGAGGGCCGCCGTGCCGCCCTGATCCCCTTTATCATCACCGGCGATCCGGATCCCTCGCTGACCGTGCCGCTGATGCACGCGCTGGTCGAATCCGGCGCGGACATCATCGAGCTTGGCGTGCCGTTCTCCGATCCGATGGCCGACGGGCAGACCATCCAGCACGCTTCCGAACGCGCGCTGGCCAAGGGCGTCAGCCTGCGGCTGGTGCTGGAAATGGTTGCCAACTTCCGCGCCGACGACAACGAGACGCCGGTCGTGCTCATGGGTTATGCCAATCCGATAGAGGCCATGGGCGTCGATACCTTTGCGGCGGCAGCTTTCGATGCCGGCGTCGATGGTGTGCTGGTCGTCGACTATCCGCCGGAAGAATCCGCCAGTTTCGCCAGAGCCATGCGGGACCACGCGCTCGATCCGATTTTCTTGCTGGCGCCGACTTCGACCGAGCAGCGCATCGCCCTGGTGGCCGAACTTGCCAGCGGCTACGTGTACTACGTCTCGCTCAAGGGCGTGACCGGCTCGGCCGAGCTTGATGTGGAAGCCGTGACCCGTCGCATTCCGGGGATTCGCGCGCTGGTCGGCGTGCCGGTCGGCGTCGGTTTCGGCATCCGCGACGCGCAAACGGCCAGGGCAATCGCGCGCACCGCCGACGCCGTGGTCGTTGGCAGCCGCATCATCGAGGAAATCGAGCAATCGCCGGCAGACGAGGTATTGGCGCGAGTCAAACGGCTCGTCGCCGAGCTGCGCCGGGGCATCGACGAGGCAGATAAGGCTTAAAATTCCCCGTCATTCCCGCGAAGGCGCGCCTTCGTGGGAATGACGAGATGAATTTTTGCCCTGTCACACATAAACTTAAACTGCCTCAATCTTTTCCATTTGCACATCTCATGAACGAAATCATCGTCATCGGTCACCGGAATCCCGACACCGATTCGGCCTGCGCCGCCTGGAGTTACGCCCGTTACAAGAATGCCATCGATCCGGAGCGCCGTTACCGGGCGGCGGTCTGTGGCCAACTGGGCAAGCAGGCCAAGTTCGTATTCGCCAACGCCGGCGTCGAGCCACCTTCCTATCTGAAGGATGTCAGGCCGCGCGTTGCCGATATCGCCGAGGACGCCGGCATCCATCTCGACCAAAACGATCCGCTGAAGATGGCATTTCTGGATCTGGATACGCCGAGACTCTCGGTGGTGCCGGTTTTCGACGAAACGGAAAACTTTGTCGGAATCGTCGGCATCCATGAAATGTTGCGTCATTTCGTCGAAGGCACCGTCAAATCCCGGCCCTTCTACACTTTCCGCGCCGACAACATCGAAAAGGTGATTCCGGGGTATTTTCTCAAGCGCGCCCAGGAAGAATTCAGAGCGCCGATCATGGCCGGAGCGATGGCCCTGGATCAATCCGCCAAGCGGATTGACGCCCTGGCGCCGGCCAAACCGATCATGATCGTCGGCAACCGCCCCGATCTGATCGCCATGGCCATCAGCCGCGAGGTTCCGGCGCTCATTCTTACCGGCTTTGAGGTCGGCGAAACGCCCGATGTCGATTTGAGCGGTTTTGCCGGCTCGGTTTATGTTTCCAGTTGCGACACCTCGGAAACGATCCGCATGCTGCGCCTGTCCTTGCCGGTGAAACAAATCATGGACACCAGGCCCTTGTGCCTGGCGCACGACGAGCTTTTCGACACCGCCAAGAAAACCCTGCTCAATACCGAATATCACGGGTTGCCCGTACTGCGCAACGGCCGTTTCGTCGGCATCGTGACCCGCGCGAGCTTCATCGAGAAACCGCGCCGCAAGCTCATTCTCGTCGATCACAACGAATTGTCCCAAGCCATCGCCGGCGCGGAAGACGCCGAGATTTGCGAGATTATCGACCATCACCGCATGGGAGCGGAAAAGACCAGCACGCCGATCTATATCTATTCCAAGCCGATCGGTTCGACCTGCTCCATCGTTTACAGTCATTTCCGCATGGCCGGGATCGAGCCGGACCGGGAGGCCGCCTTGCTGATGCTCTCTGGCCTGCTTTCGGACACCATGCTGCTGCGCTCGCCGACTACCATGCCCGAAGATCGTCTGTATGCTCCGGAACTGGCGCGGCTGGCCGGGGTGGACTTGCAGGAATACGGCACGCTGATGCTCTCGCTCACGGCCAGCCTGAAGCAGGCCGATCCGATGCAGATGGTCACCGGCGACTTCAAGGATTATGCCGAAGGCGGTTTCCTGGTGGGCGTCGGCCAGGTCGAAGTCGGCACGCTGGCCGACATGAGCGAAGTCAAGGCCAATATCCTGGACGCGCTTGAACGCGTCTGCAAGGAACGCAAACTTTCCTGGGCGCTGCTGCTGGTGACCGACATCGTCAGCGAACGCAGCATCCTGCTGTGTTCCTCCTGGCCCGCCGCGGAAAAGGAATTCGCCTACAAACGCCTCGAAGAAAACGTATACGACCTGCCCGGCATTCTTTCCCGCAAAAAGCAGTTGCTTCCCGAAATCCTGCGCATCATCGACGCTATCGGGAAGAACTGAAACGTCATTCCTTTGGCGCCCGGAATCCAGAAATTTGATGAACAAAACGGGGTTCCGGCGATCAAAGTGACGGTGGAGTATTGGGCGGAACTCTACAAGGTAAAACGATGCGTTTGTGGAGCGAATATCCGCTGCCACCTTTACTCGAAGCGCACCGTGGTGTACGGGCACAGCGAACAACAATCACCTCGTCCTCTCGGAGGAGGTGATTGGGAGGAAGGACTCTCAAACTACCAGCCGTAAAATCGCGGCCAGATTTCTGTCGAGCCATCGCCGTTCAATGCGTGGTATTCCGGAAATTGCGCGCCGGTGGCGCAGGCGTGATTCGGAATAATTCGCAGTTGCGTTCCGACTGGAAAGCGCGTTCCGATTTGGGTGTCCGGTCCGCCCGGTCCATTTTCGCAGGAGATGATGCCGTGTTCCTGATTGGCGCCGCTCACGAGGTAGCCGGGCAGAACCGTGCCGTCGACGGCGCAGACCTGCCCGTAGCCGAAATCCTTCCGCTGCTTCGCCGTGCCGCGATCCCGGCTCATCGCCATCCATCCGGCATCGACGATGGCCCAGCCTTTGTCGACCTGGTGGCCGATGACCGTCGTCAGAACGGAGAGGGCAATCTCGTCCATCCGGCAGACGCCGATGTTATGCATCACCAGGTCGAAGAACACGTACACGCCGGCCCGGACTTCGGTGACCCCGACCAGATTTCGCGCGCGTAATGCCGTCGGCGTTGAGCCGACGCTGACGCCGGGACACGCGATCCCCGTAGCGCGGATATGTTCGGCCGCCTGCACACATCCCGCTCTTTCCTGCCCGGCCAGCGCTTCGAGCGCTTCCGGCGTGTCGAGATCGTAACTCGATCCGGCATGCGTCATCACGCCGCCAAGCAGCATCCCGCCTCCGGTCAGGCGTCTGGCGACGTCCACCAGCCGGTCCTTGTCGTCGGGATGGATTCCCGAGCGATGGCCGTCACAGTCGACCTCAATCCACACCTCGAAGACTTCGCCATGCGTTTTGCCGAACGTCGCGATGGCGTCCGCGACCGCTGGGTCGTCGACGATGATTTTCAACTGACAGCCTTGCCGGCGCAATGCCAGGACTTTCGGAAGCTTGGCGGGCGTCATGCCCACGGCGTAGAGAATGTCGCTGATGCCGGCCGCGAAGAACTGTTCCGCTTCCTTCAAGGTGGACACCGTGACGCCCTGCGCGCCCGCCGTCCATTGCGCGCGAACCACCGGCAGGCATTTCGAGGTTTTGACATGGGGCCGGAAGCGCACGCCAAGCTCATTCATCCGGGTCCGCATGCGCTGGATATTGGCGTGCATCCGGGCGACATCGACAATGGCCGCGGGAGTATCGAGTTGTGAAAGGCTGGTCACGGTCAGGGCTCCGAAAAGGCGTTTACTGGGCCAGCAAGGCACACAGACGGGAAATGTCGACGTTGCCGCCGCTGAGGATCACGCCGACCCGTTTGCCCTTGAGCGAATCTTTCATGGCGCGCGCGGCGGCCGCTCCGAGGCAGCCTGTCGGTTCGACGATCAGTTTCATGCGCTCGGCGAAGAAACGCATACATTCCACAAGCTGCGCGTCGGAGGCGGTCAGGATGTCCTTGACGTCGCGTTTGATGATCTCGAAGGTATACGCGCCCAGATGCTGCGTCTGCGCGCCGTCGGCGATGGTCTTGGGCGTCTCGATATTGACGATGGCGCCGGAGCGGAACGACTGCTGCCCGTCGTTCCCCGCTTCCGGTTCGACGCCGTAGATGTCGCAGCGCGGCGACAGGGCGCGGGTCGACAGGGCGGAACCGGACAGGAGTCCGCCGCCGCCCAGAGGGACGAACAGGGCGTCGAGCTCGCCGACTTCCTCGAACAGTTCTTTGGCCGCCGTCCCCTGCCCGCTGATTACATCGGGATGGTCGTAGGGGGGAATCAGGGTCAGGCCGTGCTTTTCGGCCAGCGCGCGGCCAATCTGTTCGCGGTCTTCCGTGTAGCGGTCGTAGATCACCACCTTACCGCCGTAGCCTTTGGTCGCGGCCATCTTGGCGGTCGGGGCGTCGCTGGGCATGATGATGGTCGCCGGAATGCCGAGCAGGGACGCCGACAGGGCGATGGCCTGCGCATGATTCCCCGATGAAAAAGTGACCACGCCAGCCTGCCGCTGACGCTCGTCGAACTTTGACAAGGCATTGAACGCGCCGCGAAACTTGAAAGCGCCCATGCGCTGAAGATTCTCGCACTTGAAGAACAGCTCGGCGCCCGTCTCGCAGTTGATGGTCCGCGAGGTCATGACCGGCGTTTTATGGGCGTACCCCTGAAGCCTTCCGGCGGCGGCGCAAACATCATCGTAGGTGGGAAGTGTCAGCATGAATTTCGTCTCCTGTGAGTTGTTGTAAATTATTTGTTTACCACGGCCATTCGACCTGTGTTCCTGTATTGGCAGCCGTGGCTCGTTGCAGCAACAGATGCGCGACAGTCAAATCCTGCAACGCGATGCCGGTCATGTCGAATACGGTGATGTCATTCTCCTGCCGCTCGAAAGAAGCCTGACCCGTCATCAATTTTCCCAAGGTGATGCAGGGATGTTCTTTCGCCCACTGGGTTTCGCCAATGGAACGGGCCTGGTCCGCGTCGTCGACGAACAACTTCGTGCGTTTGAGCAGGCCGTCGGGCAGCTCGCGCTTGCCTGCGGTATCCGCACCGACCGCGTTGATGTGAGTTCCTGCTTGAACGGCGTCCAAGCTGAAAAGCGCTCCGGTTCCAGGCGTCGCGGTAATCACGATGTCGCTCTTCCTGACCGCCTCGTCCCGGTCGACCGTGTGCGTTAGCGTGCATCCACGCGCGGCCGCATCCGGGCCGACCTCCGCCTCGAAGCGGGCGTCGGGTTTTGCGTCGATGCTCACATAGGCGATCGAACGCAGTCCGGGCAGCAAGTGGAGCGCAAAGCGCGTCTGAATGCGCGCCTGGACGCCCGTGCCGAAGACGCACAAGCGGATGCTGTCGGGCCGGGCGAACTGCAACAAGCCGAGTCCGCCGGCGGCGCCGGTGCGCAAGGTAGTGACAACATTGCCGTCGATCACGCAAAGCGGGCGTCCGGTATCCGGATCGAACAGCAGAATCGTCGCCTGGTGCGGCTCGCTGTCGAGCGCGCGGTTAGCCGACCAGAACCCCGCCGCCTTGAAACCCAGAATCTTCTGCTGTTCGACGCTGCCGGATTTGATGCCGAACATGCTGCCCGAGGCCAGCCTTTCGCGCACCAGCGGGAAGACACGGCCTTCGCCCAGTCCATGAAGCCTGAAAGCCTCCCGCGTCGCCTCCAGCGCGTCGTCAAAACTCAGCAGGGATTCGACCTGGTTCTTGTCGATGAGCAACAGTCGGGTATTTTTTGACATATAGGTAAGCTCCAGGCAGTTCAGTCGTCGATCTGGCGAAAGCCGATTTTAACTCCCGAGGGGACGATTTTGAGCGGATATTGATCTCACGCGATCTCGCGCCGTCATTCCCGCGAAGGTGTGGAAACCTGGGAGCGCGGGCGGGACGCCCGCGCTCCCAGGGGAAATATCAGGGAGCGTAGCGGCGTAATTGCTCTATGGCCTGCGGCAAGGGTTTTGGCGTCCGCAGTCCCCATAGGTTGAGGTGAGCTTGCGAACCCCAACAAAAAGCAGTCCGTGTAGGGCAAGCGCTATCCGCCGGTTGAATACCCAGGACAAAAAAACTGGGCGTCATTCCAGCGCAGGCTAATGGACGTCATTCCCGCGAAGGCGGGAATCCAGTTCGTTTTCCCCTGCCCGAAGGGCTGCAAATCGAAATCAGAGGCTGGAGGAACGTTTCAGATTCAGGGCCAACAGACGTTTGAGAATTTCTTCGTCGGATGTTTCGGGCGTGTAGTCGTCCCAGTCGTAGGCGGTGGCAACGGCTTGGTCGAGGGCTTTGTGCACCATGTCCAGCCAGGCGGGGTGGGTGTTGTAGAGGTTGGTCAGGGTGCGTTTTTTCAGTTCCGCCTCAAAGCCGGGTTGGGCGACGGGGCGCTTGGGGAAACCGGCTTTTTCTTCTTCCGGCGTGATGACCCAATCGACCCATTCGGGCAGGTTGAGCCAGTTTTCGCGCAAGGTGTGCAGATGGACGGCGGCGGCAGCGATGGCCTCTCGACAAGCAGCGGCGGATTCTCAAGTTGCGGAGCATAGTCGGTGAGCTGTTTTAGCTCGGCTTTTCCACGCCAAGCAGCTCGCAAAGGTCGTCGAAATGCGGCTGTGCCCCGGCGCGTTCGGTGAGTTCGTTGCCCTGCCAGCGAGCGACAAATTGTTCGAGGGTCATGGTTAGTTTGGACAGGTTTTGGCTCTACGGAGCAGAATGACACCTACGAACAAAAAATACAGCACTTCAGGATGAAAACAGGAAAGATTTTAACCTTGCCAGTTCCGAACATTTCGCCGGGCGAGGCTGAATATCAGATTTGTCTGTATATTCACATTTGCCATCTCCCACAACTCATCATCACAGGAGTCATCCATGACACAGCCTACATTGACCCTTTATGGCACACCTACCTCCGGACATACGCACCGGGTCGAGGCGCTGCTCGTCCTGCTGGAACTGCCTTATGTTTATATCGAAGCACCCGCAAAAGTCCGGGCCACCGAGACGTTTCGCAAACTCAATCCTCTGGGGCAAATTCCGGTGCTGGTCGACCAGGAACGGGTATTTTGCGATAGCGGCGCCATCATGATTTATCTGGTGCAGAAATATGCGCCGGATAGTGGCTGGCTGCCCACTGAACCGGCAGAGGCGGCTCAGGTTTATCGCTGGCTGTTCATCGCCGCCGGGGAATTACGCTACGGACCGGCGCAGGCGCGCGGCATTCGACAATTGGGCTGGGCAGGCGAGCACGTCACAGCCAGCGAAATCGCCACGAGGCTGCTGCGTTTCATGGAACAACATCTTGCCGGACGGAGCTTTCTCGCGCTCGACCATCCGACGCTGGCCGACCTCGCCTGCTATGGTTACATCGCCCATGCGCCGGAGGGCGGCATTTCTCTGGAAGCCTATCCCAATATTCGCGGCTGGCTGAAGAATGTGGAAGCCTTGCCCAATTTCAAACTCATGCCGGATTTGCCGATACCGTAGAGCAACGCGAAGGGTGAGCGTATGCTATCCGCCGCTCAATCAACCCGAAAAAATATAGATGACTGTGAAATCGCTCGCCAACTGGTTGGAATTCCTCGAACGGCTGCATCCCAAAGGACAGGGCGGGATCGAGCTGGGGCTGGAGCGCGTGGCGTGCGTCAAGGCCGGATTGCGGCAGCGGCAGACCGGCCCGGTGATCATCGTTGGCGGAACCAACGGTAAGGGCTCGACCTGTGCTTATCTGGAGGCGATTTATCGTGCCGCTGGCTATCGCGTCGGGTGTTACACCTCGCCGCATTTGCTGGCGTACAGCGAGCGGGTGCGCGTCGACGGCGCGCTGGCGGCTGAGTCTGAGCTGTGCGCCGCGTTCGAGAGCGTCGAGGCGGCGCGGCAGACCGCCGGTGGCATTGCTCTGACGTATTTCGAATTCGGCACGCTGGCGGCGTGGGAGGTGTTCGCCACGGCCCGCGTGCAGCTCGTCATCCTGGAGGTCGGCTTGGGTGGGCGGCTCGATGCGGTCAACGTTTATGAGCCCGATGTGGCGGTAGTGACCGGCATCGCGCTTGATCATACCGACTGGTTGGGGCCGGACCGGGAAAGCATCGGCTTCGAGAAGGCCGGGATTTTCCGCAGCGGCCGACCGGCCATCTGCGCTGATGCGCAGCCGCCGCAAAGTCTGTTGGAGCATGCGCGGGCCATTGGCGCGGACCTGCGGCTGATCGACCGCGATTTTGCTTACGAGCGAGTTTACGTAAACTCGCATGAAGAATGGTCGTACCGGGATCGCCAGGGCGTGAGTCGGGAAAATTTACCGATTCCGGCCCTGCCGGGAGTGCACCAGCTTGGCAACGCATCGGCCGCGCTCGCCGCTATCGACGCCTTGCAGGATCGTCTACCGGTACCGTTATCCGCAGTCAGAGATGGCTTGCGGGAAGTCCGGCTCGCGGGACGCTTCCAGCGCATATGCGATCGTCCGGCGATCGTCCTGGATGTGGCACACAACCCGCAGGCGGTGGCCTGTCTGGCGGAAAGCCTCAAGGCAATGGGCGCTTTCCGGCGGACTTTTGCCGTCGTCGGCATGCTGGCCGACAAGGACATCGCCGGGGCGCTGCAAATGCTGGCCGGCAGGATTGATGTCTGGCTGCTGGCCGGGCTGGACGTGCCGCGCGGCGCTACGGTGAAAACCCTGGCGGCGGCGGTAGAAGCGAGTCGGCTGGGCGGACGGGTGGAGTGTTTCCCCTCGCCGGCCGAGGCGTTCCGGTGCGCCATGAGGCTGATGGAAGAAAATGATAGAATTATCGTTTTCGGATCGTTCTACACTGTTGCCGCCGTCCTGCGTGAGATCGGGCGGGATCGGAAAGATTGAAAAGATCGGCCCGATTCCTGAAAATCCTGATTCAAGCGCGTCGCTGCCCATTTTTGCCAAACTGCCTATGTCAGATTTATCCGAAGCAAACCTGCAACTCAAAAAACGCGCCCGCCGACGCCTGGTCGGCGCCGTGGCCTTCGCCGGGCTGGCTGCCGTCGTTCTGCCGATGGTCATGGACGAGGAGCCGAAACAGCAGTTGCAGGAGGTGCAGATCCGCATTCCCGGTCAGGACCAAGCGCCTTTTGCGCCGAAGCTGGAACCGGTCGGCGAAACGAAAGAGGCGCCGGCGCCGGTTGCCGAAGTGGCGCCTCTTATCGCGCCGCCCGTGGAAAAAGCCGTGCCGGTCGAGAAACCTGTAGAAAAACCCGTCGACAAGCCAGTTGAGAAGCCTCCGGAAAAACCGGTGGCCAGGCCCGTTGAAAAACCGGTCGAAAAGCCGGCGACAAAACCAGTGGAGAAACCCGCGGAAAAGACCGTGGAAAAACAGAGCGAGGCACAGCGCGCCGCAGCGATCCTCAGCGGCAAGATCCCGGCTGATCCCGCGCCGGCTAATGGCAACGGCCAGTTCGTGATTCTCATCGGCGCCTTTTCGAATACTGCCAATGTCCAACAACTGCAAAAGAAAATCGGCGAGCTTGGCATCAAGGTGTTTACCGAACCGCTCGAATCCCCTGATGGCGCGAAAACACGTGTGCGCGCCGGTCCCTTTGCCAGCCGTACTGCAGCGGAGAAAGCTTTGGAAAAAATGAAACGTATCGGGGTTGATGGAAAGATCGCAGCGAAGCAATGACGTCGTTCGATTGGGCGGTTCTGGTTATCTTGCTGGCGTCCATGGCCTTGGGCGCGTGGCGCGGTGTGTTGAGCGAGATCCTTGCTGTCGCCGCCTGGGTGATGGCCTTCTTCGCGGCCAAATGGCGGGGCGAGGAATTCGCCCGACAGTTGCTGACCGGGATCGGTGATCCGGTGATCCGGATTATCGTGGCCTGGGTGCTGATTGTAGTCATCGTGCTGCTGTTGATGGCGATGGTGCGCCTGGCCATTCGCGGCTTGCTCAAGGCGCTCGGACTCTCTCCTTCCGATCGGGCGCTGGGCGTCCTGTTCGGGGCGGCGCGCGGTGGATTGATTGTGCTGGCGCTGGTGGCGCTCGGCGGCATGTTGTCCTTGCCCAGGGAAAAATGGTGGCGAGGGGCGTATTTGTCGGCTCCTCTTGAGACGGCAGTGCTGGCGTGCAAGCCTTGGTTGCCGCCGGAAGTGGCTAAACGGATTCGGTTCAGGTAGGGGAATTCCTATGTGCGGTATTCTTGGAGTCATGGCGAACACGCCGGTCAATCAGTTGCTCTACGACGGGTTGATGGTGCTGCAGCATCGGGGCCAGGATGCGGCCGGTATCGCCACGAGCAAGGACAATGCTTTTTTCATGCACAAGGGGGCAGGGCTGGTGCGCGATGTCTTCCATACGCGCAACATGCGCGCCCTGCCGGGCAATATGGGCGTGGCTCACTGCCGCTATCCGACGGCGGGTTCGCCGGCCGATTCGGCGGAATCGCAGCCGTTCTACGTCAACTCGCCGTTCGGTCTGGTGCTCGCGCACAACGGTAATCTGACCAACACCCGGCAGTTGCAGGAAGAAATGTTCCGGCAGGATCTGCGGCACATCAACACCAGTTCCGATTCCGAAGTGCTGCTCAACGTTCTGGCGCACGAGCTCCAGGAGTCGGCCAAGGGTTTTCGGCTCACTCTGGACAACATCTTCGATGCTGTTGCGGGCGTACATCGCCGCTGCCAGGGCGCGTATGCCGTGGTCGTGCTGATCGCCGGTTACGGCCTGCTGGCTTTCCGCGATCCCTTCGGCATCCGGCCGCTGGTCGTCGGAGTCAATGAAACGGCGCAGGGGCCTGAATATCTTGTCGCTTCCGAGTCGGTGGCTTTCGATACCCTGGGATTCAAGATGCTGCGCGACGTGGCGCCGGGAGAAGCCGTGTTCGTCGATATGATGCACCGGTCGCACTTCCACCAATGCGCCCAGACGCCGGTGCTCTCGCCGTGTATTTTCGAGTACGTCTATCTGGCGCGTCCGGACTCGGTCATCGACGGCGTTTCTGTTTACGAAACCCGCCTGCGCATGGGCGAGCACCTCGCGGACAAGGTGGCGAAAAACCTGCCGGTCGACGACATCGACGTGGTTATTCCGATCCCCGATTCGAGCCGCCCGGCGGCGATGCAACTGGCGCAGCGTCTCGATATCCCCTACCGCGAAGGCTTCGTGAAAAACCGCTACATCGGCCGGACCTTCATCATGCCGGGACAGTCGATCCGCAAAAAGTCCGTGCGCCAGAAACTCAATACCGTCGCCCAGGAATTCAAAGGCAAACGCGTTCTGCTGGTCGATGATTCCATCGTGCGCGGCACGACCAGCCACGAAATCGTCGAAATGGCGCGGGCGGCGGGCGCGCTCAAGGTCTATTTCGCCTCGGCGGCTCCGCCCGTGCGCTATCCCAATGTTTACGGCATCGACATGCCGACGCGCGGCGAGCTGATTGCCACCGGCCGTTCCGAGGCCGAAATCGCCAGAGAGATCGGCGCCGATGCCCTGGTTTACCAGGATTTGGAAGCGCTCAAGGCGTCGATCCGTGACGTCAATCCCCGGATTGACATTTTTGACTGCTCGTGTTTCGACGGCTGCTACGTGACCGGCGATGTAACCGAAGACTATCTCGACGACATCGAACAGGCGCGCGAAGGCACGGCGGCCACGGTCGAAGACGACGGCGATTCGCGGCAGCTTGGTCTTAACCTGAATATCTGAATACGACCGTTTAGTTCCAGACTGTTGACGAAGTCGCACAGGCCGTTTTTGCAGGGGCTGAATTTCTTCAACCTTCCAGCAGGCGTTCTTTCGCCAGCACCAGCGACTCCGGCACGCCAAACAGCACGACGGAAAATGATGACCGACACCACGCAGGCGCCAGGCAGCATCAGGATGAGCGGGAGAGCAGGCATGTTGTGGTAAACGGGACGGACGCGGAACAGGCTCAAAACTAGGATTAACAGGGCTTCTGCTATACTTGCCGCAACATAAACTGTTACATATCCATGAGCCAAATCCAATCCATCCTGCCGTCCCCGCAAGCCCTCGATTTGGCCCGTCAGGTGTTGCGCATCGAGGGCGAAGCCGTCCTGGCCTTGTGTGAACGCATTGACAATGCCTTCCTGCAAGCCTTGGCGCTGATCCTTAATTGTCATGGACGGGTCATCGTGAGTGGCATCGGCAAATCCGGGCATATCGGGCGCAAGATTGCCTCGACGCTGGCCAGCACAGGGACGCCGGCTTTTTTTGTACATCCTGCGGAAGCCAGCCACGGCGACCTGGGCATGATCACTGCCGAGGACGTGGTCATCGGGATTTCCAATTCCGGGGAGAGCGCCGAACTTCTGAACATCGTCCCGTCGATCAAGCGCCAGGGCGCCCGACTGATCGTCATGACCGGCAACGAGAAATCGACCTTGTCCCGCGATGCCGACGTGCACCTCGACGCCGGCGTGGCTCAGGAAGCCTGTCCGCTCAACCTTGCGCCGACGGCCAGCACAACCGCCGCGCTGGCGCTCGGCGACGCCCTCGCCGTGGCCTTGCTCGACGCGCGCGGCTTTGGCGCCGAGGATTTTGCCCGCTCGCACCCCGGCGGTGCGCTCGGACGCCGCCTGCTGACGCGCATGCGCGATGTCATGCGCACCGGCGAGGCGATTCCCACGGTTACGCCGGAGGCCAGCATCGCGCAAGCTATCCGGGAAATCACTCGCGGCACGATCGGCATGACCGTCGTGGTTTCGCCGGAGCGCAAGATTCTGGGGATCTTCACCGACGGCGATCTGCGCCGCGTCGTGTTGAAGTACGACAATCTTCAGGGGCTCGCCGTCGGCGACGTCATGACCCGCAATCCGCGCGTCATGGGGCCGGACAAACTGACCGCCGAGGCCGTCGAGATGATGGAAAAACACAAGATCAGCCAGATTCCGGTCGTCGACGGCGAAGGCCGTCTGATCGGCGCCCTTAACATGCACGACCTGTTCCAGGCCAAGAGTATCTGATGAAATCAATCGAAGAATGCCGGGCGCGCGCCAACCGCCTCAAGTTGATGATTTTCGACGTCGATGGCGTGCTCACTGATGGCTCGCTGTATTTCACCGACGCGGGTACCGAGATCAAAGTCTTTAATGCGCGCGATGGCCAGGGGATGCTTATGCTGCAGGCGGTGGGTGTGACACTGGCCATCATCACGGGGAGGAATGCACCCTGCGTCACCTGGCGTATGAAAAACCTTGGCGTCGAGCATGTCTACCAGGGTATCGGGGACAAGCTGAAGATTTTCCACGAACTGCTCGCCAAGCTCGATGTGAAAGCCTGTGAAGCGGGTTTCATGGGTGACGACGTTATCGACCTGCAAGTCATTGATGCCTGCGGATTCTCGGCTGCCCCGGCCGATTGTTATGAACTCAACCGACAAAGCGCGGACTACCTCGCCAGTCGTCCCGGCGGACGCGGCGCCGTGCGCGAAGTCTGCGAATTCATCATGGCGGCGCAGGGTAAACTCGACGACGCCCTTGCCCGTTACCTGCCTGCCCCATCGGTGGACGAAAAATGAAACACTGGGGCAGCGCGCTTTTTCCGTTGAGCCTTCTGCTGGTGCTGACGCTCCTGACCTTCTGGTTGCGTTACGCCACGGAGTTATCCGAGCCGAATCGTGACGGCAAGTACCGGCACGATCCCGATTACATCCTGTCCGACATCGTCCTGCGCAAGCTCGACCAGAATGGTCAGCTCAGATATACGTTGCGTGCCGCCGATGTCCGTCACTATCCTGACGACGGCACGATCGATTTGCTCAGTCCCCACCTTTTGCAACTGAACAGCCAGGAAGGCAAGCCCCCAGTCACGATCAGCGCCGACCGGGGGCACATCAGCAACGATAACGAACGGGTCGATCTTTACGATAATGTGCGGATTTACCGGCGACCTTTCGGGAAGTACGAGGAACTGACCGCCACCATGGATGAACTGACCACCTTCCCCGACGATGAGAAGGCTTTCACCAAGGCCCCGGTATTGATCAGGCAGGGCCAATCCTGGGTGAAAGGCGTCGGCATGCGGGTCGACAACAAGGCGCAGACCTACATCATCGAATCCCAGGCGGTCGGATTCATGGAACGCAAGAACACAAGGAAGAACACAAGGGAAAAATCATGAGGCCGATCCGTCTTTCCGTCGTTGCCGGTATTGCCGTCTCCTTTCTGTTGTCATGCCCGGCCTACGCCGAAAAGGCCGACCGGGACAAACCGATCAACCTTGAGGCCGATCGGGTCAGCCTGGACGACATCAACAAACTCCAGATCTTTGAAGGCAATGTCATCATGACCCAGGGGACGATGCAGTTGCGCACCAGCAAGCTGATAGTGACCCAGGATCCCGACGGCTTCCAGAAAGGCGTGGCCACCGGCGGACAAAACGGGCTGGCCCATTTCCGGCAAAAACGCGACGGCAAGAACGAATATATCGAGGGCGCGGCGGAAAGGATCGTGCACGACTCGCGCAGCGAGAAAACCGAGTTCTTCGTCCGCGCCTGGATCAAGAGCGGCCAGGACGAAGTCAAGGGTCACTATATTTCGTATGAAGCGCCAACCGAGAAATACCTGGTCACCAGCGCCGGCGGCGGCACGACATCAGCCAAGGGAGAAACGCAAGCCAGGGTGCGCGCCATCATCCAGCCCAAGAACAAGTCGACGTCCCCCGAGGATAAAACGGAAGCGCTGAAGCTGAAACCGGCTCCCGTGGTCAAGCCGCGCTGACGGTTTGCGTCCGACGACGGCTGCTTATATGCGGATCCTCGAATCGTTTTCCCTATCCGCGGGATGAAGCTGCGCGGGTTCCGGGCCAATGCGGACGCGTAAGATTTCAATGTGGAAAATATTTCCTTCTTAATCTGGAAAACTTTTCCTGTTTGAATTAGACTCGTTCCAGCGTCGTTTTTCGTTGGACTGAGCAAAAGAAAAAATTGTCCGGAATTTTATCCGGGCGTGGTTTTGAGGGTTTTATCCGCATTGTTGGTGAGAGGGAATTGGCTAATATCAGCGTTTCGTCGGTCGAACGAGGCTTGGCAATACTTGAACTATTGATCGAGAGCGGCGAGGGTTTGCCGATCAGCGAGATTGCACTTCATCTGTCCTTGCCATTGAGCGCCACACATCGGCTGTTGCAGGCTTTGATCAGTGCGCATTATGTCAAGCAGGAACCGCTGAGTGAGCGTTACGTGTTGACCTTGAAGCTCGGCGCGATCGGCTTGCGTCAACTTGCCGGAATGACTCTGGCGAAGGCCGTTCAGCCCGTACTGGATGAGCTGGCGAAGAAGACTTGTGAACTGGTGCGTCTCGCGGTGGTGGAGGGCGATGACATGACCTGGATGGCCGAAGCTCAGGGATCCACGGGCAACATCCGCTATCATCCGCCCATCAGCAGTTGCCATGTACCCCTGCATACAACGGGCATGGGTAAGGCGTGGCTGGCCACCATGCCCGAAAAGGAGGCCATCGAGAAAGTCGTGGCGCGTGGTTTTGATACCGAACCGTTGGGACCGAACGCCATCCGCACCGTGGCCGCTCTCCGTCGGGAGATCCGCAAGGCAAGGGAGATGGGGTTTGCGTTCAACGATCAGGAATCGGAATTGGGGCTCTCGGCGATCGCCATGCTCGTCGGAGACAGGGGCAAGGCAAACCATGTCGTGGGCGCCGTCTCCATTGCCGGGCCGAGCTTTCGCTTGAGCCGGGAAAAACTGGTTTCTTTTGCCGAGCCGCTGCGTCAGGCTATTTTGCAGCTTGAACAGATATGGCCGGTGCATGCTCATGCGAATAATAGAGGTTCTTGATCTCGTGGGCGTTTTTTGTGCGATGGACAGGTAGTTAAAGAAGAGAGGATGCAGATGGAAAAGCGAAAGATGCGGGAAATCCTGGCGTGTGCTCCGGTACTGCCAGTGTTGACGGTTCATGATGCCGATGTGGCGGGTAATCTGGCGCGCGCGCTGGTAGATGGCGGAGTTCGTGTTTTCGAAGTGCTGATGCGCACGCCGGCAGCGGCGGAGGCTATTCGCGCCATGGTCAAGGCGGCGCCGGAGGCTCAGGTAGGCGCGGGAACCTTGCTGCGCGCCGAGGATGTGGAACGGGCGGTTGATGCCGGCGCAGCCTTCGGCGTGGCGCCTGGACTGACCGAGGCGCTTGGGCGCGCGGTCAATGCCGCCGGGTTGCCTTTCCTGCCCGGAGTGTCCACCGCCAGCGAAGTCATGGCCGCGATGGAGCAGGGTTTCCTCGAACTGAAGTTCTTTCCCGCGCACGGTAGCGCCGGCATTACCTGGCTGCAAAGTATGGCGGGCGTTTTTCCGACAGTGACCTTTTGTCCGACAGGCGGTATCAAGGTAGAGCACGTACCGGGTTATCTTGCATTGCCCAATTGCGGGACCATCGGCTGTTCCTGGGTCGCGCCCGCCGATCTTGTACGCACGCGCGACTGGAAGGCGATTACAGAACTGGCCCGCAAGGCGGCCGCCATGAAGGAGGCGCGCGCGTGAGCACGACAGACCGACCACGGATGTTCGCCGTTGGCGCCATCTGTCATACCAGCATTTACCGGGTCAACGACGAGGTTCCGCCGTTGCCATCCAAGGTCTTGGCATCCGAGATGTGTCAGGTTGTCGATGGTATGGTGGCGTCAGCGGCCTACGCTTTCGTCCGCCTGGGTGGGAGTGCCCAGCTTTGCGCGCGCGCCGGTGATGACGATCTGGGGATTTCGCTGCGGCACACTTTGGCGGCAGAGGGACTCGATATGTCCAGTTTGCGCAACATACCGGGCACCATAACCTCGCTGGCGACAGTGATCGTCGACCGGCGCGGGGATCGTCTAGTGGTGGCTTACCACGATCAGAGCGTGGACAAGTCCCCGGACTGGCTGCCGCTTCAGGATATCGCGCGCTCGAATATTGTGCATTGCGACACGCGTTGGGTCGAAGGGGCTGAAACCGCTCTGCGCGCGGCCCGTGAGATGAAGGTTCCGGGCATGATCGACGCCGACGTTGCGCCGCTCGATGTGTTGGAACGACTCGTTCCTCTGGCGGCTTACGCGGTATTTTCCGATGCCGGACTGCTGATCTATTCGAAGTGCAGCGATGTAAAAACCGCTTTGATGAAAGTCGGCGCTTCGCACTGGGGCCATGTTGGCGCCAGTTGCGGAGCCGATGGCTATTATTGGTACGAGAATGGCCAAATCCGTCATGTGAGAGCGCCGCAGGTCGAAGTGGTGGATACGCTGTCAGCCGGCGACATCTTTCACGGCGCCATTGCGCTGGCGCTGATGGAAGGAAAAGGGATTGCCGCAGCCGCGCGGTTCGCCTGCGCCGCCGCCTCGTTGAAATGTACGCGTTTTGGCGGCAGGCTCGGTTGCCCGCTGCGTGCTGAAGTGGAAGCAGCGATGCTGGCAACCTACGGGAACGAACCGGATCAGAGGGCGTAGGGAAAGGAATGACCGATGCGTGAAGATACGAACGATAACGGTAAGACAAGCCTTTCAGTCTGGGTAAAGCGGCAAAACGGGGGCCTGTGGTTCGGAATCTGTTTTCTGGCGTATTCCGTCCTGTACTTCTGGATGTCCTTTGATTTGCCCTACCGGTCGAGGTTGGGCGCCGGCCCTGGGATGTATCCGCGCTGGCTTTCCGGGATCTCGATTGGCGTGGCGCTGCTATATATCTGGCAGTCCTGTACCACACAGGTTTTCCGTGTGGGTGATTGCTTCCCCGGACGACAGGCGCTCAAAAACGTGGCCGAAGTGTTCGTCTCGTGCATTGTTTACCTGCTGGTGCTCAACAAGGCAGGTTTCATCATCGCCAGTTCGCTGCTCCTGTTTATCCTGTTCGTTCGTCATTACAAACTATGGCAGGCCATAGCGCTATCCATCAGCATTACCCTGATCTGTTACGTGGTTTTCCAGGTATGTTTTTCCGTTCCGTTGTCAGCAAGAAATTAGCGACAGGCCTTCAGGCCTGTCGGTCTAACGTGTTTTGGAAGGGGTTTGCATCCCCTCCTAAAACGGTCGCCCATACCCCGGCCTTCAGGCCGGGGTATGGGCTCCCACCGCCCTAAAGGGCGGGGTTTCAACCGGAGTTAGTTTTACGATGAAAATTCTCCTGTTTGGCAAAAACGGCCAGGTCGGCTGGGAATTGCAGCGCAGCTTGGCCCCCCTGGGCGAAATCGTGGCGCTCGATTTCGACAGCACGGAAGGCGGGTGCGGCGATTTCACCAATCTGGCCGGACTCGCCGAAACGATCCGCCGCGCAGCTCCGGACGTCATCGTCAATGCGGCGGCCTATACGGCGGTAGACAAAGCAGAATCCAATCCGGACCTGGCACATACACTCAATGCCGGAGCGCCCGCGGTCCTGGCCGAAGAAGCAGCCAAGATCGACGCCTGGCTCGTACACTATTCAACCGACTATGTCTTCGACGGCAGCGGCGAGAAGAGACGCGTAGAGACCGATCCGACCGGTCCCTTGAGCGTCTATGGCCGGACCAAGCTTGCGGGCGAGCAGGTAGTGAGTGCTTGCCCGAAGCACCTGATTTTCCGTACCAGTTGGGTTTATGCGGCACGCGGCGCGAATTTTGCCAAAACCATGCTGCGCCTTGCCGCCGAACGCGACAAGTTGCGTGTCATCGACGACCAGATTGGCGCGCCGACGGGAGCCGATCTCCTGGCCGACGTAAGCGCATATGCCATTCGGGACGCAAGAACCCGGCCTGATCTGGCCGGCTTGTATCATCTGGCGGCGGGGGGCGAGACAAGTTGGCACGCCTACGCCTGTTTCGTGATCGAACGCGCGCGCGAGGCCGAATGGCCCATTCGGGTCGAGTCCGAAAACATCGAAGCCATCCCGACCATCGCTTACCCCACACCCGCCCGGCGGCCGCTTAATTCACGGCTCGATACGAGCAAACTGCAAAAGACGTTCGGAATACACCTGCCCGATTGGCGTGTTGGGGTCCAGCGTCTGCTTGATGAGCTGCGGGTCGACTGACCCCCAAGCAAGAAATTAGCGACAGGCCTTCAGGCCTGTCGGTCTAAGGTGTTTTGGAAGGGGTTTGCATCCCCTCCCAAAACGGTCGCCGAAACCCCGGCCGTAAGAAAGGGGTATGGCTCCCACCTTTCTTACGGGCGGGGTTTCAACCGGAGTTGGTTTTACGATGAATGTTGTTGAAATGATGGA
>BNUC01000055.1 GCA_025997075.1 Betaproteobacteria bacterium
TTCCCGACGTAAAACCGCTGACCGAATCCCAGAGTACCGCGCTTCTTTGCTCGGTCTTACCCCATTGGACAATGCTCTTCGATACAATGACTTATGACTTATGACTTCTGCGTGTGCGATTACCCTGAAGAAACGGTTCTGGAGCCATCAATCGGCAAAAAATGGTTTACAATCGCCCGCTCTTCTTTTAGATTTCCGCCTCATGTCGTGCCATAAGTCGTTGACCATTATACTTTCGGTCGCCACCTTTTCACTGTGCAATGTCGTTTTTGCCCAGTCGACCGAGCAGTCGCCCCTACTTGGCGAAGAACCCTCCTTGTTCGAGATCTATACCAATAGCACGAAGGATTTGGTTCTCAAAGGCTTGGAACTTGTCGGAATCGACTACCGGCGGGGTGGCACCAACCCGGACAAAGGACTCGACTGTAGTGGTTTTGTGCAGGTCGTCTTCAGGGACGCGCTGGGCGAATTGTTGCCGAGGACAGCCAGGGAGCAGAGCAAAGTCGGCAATAGGGTCGACAACAAAAGCGAGCTCAAGCCCGGTGATCTGGTTTTCTTCAACACGATGCGCCGCGCCTTTTCACACGTCGGGATCTATCTGGGCGACAACCGTTTCCTGCATGCCCCGCGTCCCGGCAAGGAAATCAAGGTCGATGACATGAGCAAGAGTTACTGGGTAAAACGCTACAATGGCGCGCGCCGGATCGTAGCCGGATCGTAGAACGCTGACACAAGGCAGATTCGGCAGCAAGAAATTAGCGACAGGCCTTCAGGCCTGTCGGTCTAACGTGTTTTGGAAGGGGTTTGCACCCCTCCCAAAACGGTCGCCGAAACCCCGGCCTTCAGGCCGGGGTATGTGCTCCCACCGCCCTAAAGGGCGGGGTTTCAAACCGGAGTTAGTTTTACGATGAAAAGGCGCTTTGGCGTCCTTTTTTGTTGGGTCATACGGATTAGCCCCGACCACTCCGGTCGGACCGTATAATTCCCCCTGTCCATCCAGCATTCTGAGCCATATGGCGACGCTCCAACTCAATTACATCGTCTCGTACAACGGCGCGCGCCTCCGTGGCGGCGGGATGCAGCGTGCCAATCATGCCAACACCCTGCGTGACGACGATGCTTATCTCCTGGCGCACCGATGATCCCCTGGCTGGGAAATACCGATAGTTTTCCACCGCTTGAGTTTGCCCTGCGCGAACCAAACGGCCTGCTCTGCGCCGGCGGCGATCTGACCCCTCAGCGCATCGTGCAGGCTTATATCAACGGTATTTTCCCCTGGTATTCTCCTGGCGAGCCCCTTCTCTGGTGGAGTCCTGATCCGCGCATGGTGCTTTTTCCCGACGAATTCAGGATTTCGCATTCCTTGCGCAAAACACTGCACAAAGCCAATTATCAGGTTCGCCTGGATACCCACTTCGAGGCGGTCATCCAGGCATGTGCCAGAACATCCCGGAGGGACCAGACGGGCACGTGGATCACACCTGAAATCCGGGCGGCGTATCTCCGACTGCACAAGCTCGGCTATGCGCATTCGGTCGAAACATGGATCGATGGAGAGCTTGCTGGTGGCTTGTACGGCATCGCCATCGGCAAGATGTTCTACGGAGAATCCATGTTCGCGCACGTCACCGACGCTTCGAAAATCGCCATCGCCCATCTTGTGCGCTTCCTCGGCGAACAAGGATTCGGCATGATCGACTGCCAGATGAACACCCCACATCTCGCCTCACTCGGCGCTCGCGAGATTCCACGCGACGAATTCATCCACAATCTGCAGCGCCTGGTCGTCATCCCGCCCCTTTGTGGCCGCTGGCCATCGGAATCGGCGGCGTTCGCGTGGGGACAAACTCCCGGTCCGGAAGCGGAACCGTGATGACACATCTTAACGATTCCGACCTTCCGCTGTCGCTACCGCTGTTCTGCGATACGGCGCCCCATCCGTGCGGCTACCTGCCCGGCCGGCAAGCCGTCTCGCGCGTGGCCATCCCGTTCCAGTTGATCGACACCGACATCTACGGCCAACTGGTCAAGCGCGGATTTCGGCGTAGCGGCGATTTCACCTATCGCCCAGCCTGCAAGGATTGCCACGCCTGCGTACCGGTACGCGTGCCGGTCGCCCGGTTCGCCCCGGACCGCAGCCAGCGGCGCTGCCTGAGAACGAACCAGGCGCTCGCGGCGCGTGAACGGCCGCTCGGCTTCTCCGAAGAACATTACCTCCTTTACCAGCGCTACCAGACGGAACGCCATCCCGGCGGCGGCATGGATGGCGACAATCGCGGGCAGTACGCGCAATTCCTGCTGCGGGGCCAGGTCGACACCCGGCTGGTGGAATTTCGGGACGCGGACCGGCTACGCATGGTCAGCATCATCGACGTGCTGAACGATGGACTCTCGTCGGTTTACACCTTCTTCGATCCTGATCTGCCGGCGGCGGGTCTGGGCACCTACAACATACTCTGGCAGATCAACCAGTGTCTCGCCAACGAATTACCCTATCTTTATCTCGGTTACTTTATCCGTGAATGTCGCAAGATGAGTTACAAGGCGCGCTTTCGGCCGATCGAAGGGCTTGTCGATGAGAGCTGGCAGGAACTCCACACGCCAGCGACATCATGAGTTACAAAACACACCCTGCAAAACACCCTGTGCACCCTGTGCGGCTGGGCCAGCTTTATTCCGGAACTACCAGAGCTTCCACCACGGTTCCTGACGATCCAGTCCGCGCGTGTAATAAACGCTGTCCGGGAAATTCTTGCGCATGACGCGTTCGGCGTCGTCGCGCAGGTCATTCATGCCCAACTGGTCGTAAGCCCGGACGATGATAAACAAGGCTTCTTCGGTGGCGGGTACGTCGGGGTAAACCTTCACCGCATATTGGGCGCGGTTGATGGCGGCTACGTAGGCGCCGCGCTTCATGTAATAGCGGGCGACGTGGACTTCGAGCTGGGCCAGGGCATTGACCAGATAGGTCATGCGCAGCGTGGCATCCGGCGTGTACCTGCTTTCCGGAAAACGGGTGGTCAGCTCACGGAAAGCGTCGAACGATTCGCGCGCGCCCTTGGGATCGCGCTCGGTCATATCCTGCTGGCTGATGTGCCCCAGAAACCCCATATCCTCATTGAAGCTGATCAGCCCGCGCAGGTAATAGACGTAATCGATGTTTGGATGGTTAGGATGCAACTTGGTGAAACGCTCGCAGGCCGCGAGGGCGGAATCCCTTTCGCCGGACTTCCAGTAGGCATAGGCCATGTCGATCTGCGCCTGCTGGGCAAAACGGCCATAAGGAAAGCGCGATTCAAGTTTCTCGTAATACGTGATGGCGTTTTCGTAGTTGTTTTCGCTGAGCGACTGTTTCGCTTCGGCGTACAACTTGTTGGCTGACCAGCCAAGGGTTTCGTCCTTGACCTCGGGCAACAGTCCGCAACCGGCCAGAAACAGGGAGACAAAAAGAGCCGCAAATACCGCTAAACTACGCATGATGAACGTCCCAGATAAAAAGACCGGCATGAGCCAAACCGTTGTTCGAGAGCAAGGTGAAGCGCGTGCCGATTATAGCGCAAACCCTTCCCCGGCTTTGCGGATACCTGACGAAGACGGCGGTCTCAGACTCGATCTCGGACTGGCCCGGCTTTGGCCGCAGTATTCGCGCAGCCGCTTGCAGAGCTGGATTCGGGAAGGACGGCTGCAGCTCGATGGCGAACTCGTCCGGGAACCCAAACACAAACTGCGGGGAGGCGAGTCTGTCGAGCTGGACGAAGCGCCGCCGGATGAACGCGCGGCTTTTTCGCATCCGGAGGCGATTGCCCTCAACATCGTGCATCAGGACGAAGCGATCATCGTCATCGACAAACCGGCGGGCCTCGTCGTGCATCCGGGCAGCGGCAACTGGAGCGGCACCTTGCTGAACGCCCTGCTCTATCATGACCCGGCGCTCGAAGGGGTGCCGCGCGCCGGCATCGTGCACCGGCTCGACAAGGACACCAGCGGGCTGATGGTCGTTGCCCGCACGCTAACGGCGCAGACCGACCTGGTGCGCCAGCTTGCCGCGCGCAGCGTCAAGCGCCATTACCGCGCCTTGGCGCGCGGCGACATCACGCGCGGCGGCACGGTCGACGCGCCGATCGGACGCCATCCGACGCAGCGCACGAAAATGGCGGTGATCGGCAACGGCAAACCGGCGCGCACCCATTACCGCGTCGTCGAGCGTTTTATTGATTGCACGCTCGTCGAATGCGCACTGGAAACGGGGCGAACGCACCAGATCCGTGTCCACATGGCGTCGATCGGGCATCCGCTGGCCGGCGATCCCACCTATGGCGGCGGCGCCAGCCGCGTACCGGCCGGCCCGGCGTTCTGGCGTCAGGCGCTGCACGCGAGGCGTCTGGAACTGGTACATCCCTTGAGCGGCAAATCGATGTCCTGGAAGTCCACCGAGCCCGAGGACATGGCCGAACTGATCGCCGTAGCGCGTCTTGCGGCCCTTGAAGCGCGCGCCGCGGAGGATGCGGATTGGGACGAGGATGACGCCGATGACGGTCCCGAAATCATCTATGCGTATGGTAATAGCGACGAGAGTGAAGACATCGATGACGACCTTGAATAACGCGGACTGGATCGTTCCCGACTGGCCAGCGCCGCCTTGGGTCGGCAGCCTGTCCACGACCCGGCGGGGCGGCGTCAGCGGCGGCGCTAATGGCGTTTTCGCCAGCCTCAATCTCGGCGACCACGTAGGCGACGATCCGGCCTCGGTCGCCGCCAACCGGGAGATCGTTTGCCGGCGGATGAACGCTCGACCGGTCTGGCTCAAACAGGTTCATGGCACGCAGGTGATCGACGCGGCGGTCTGTGATGCATCGGGCGGACAATTTCCCCCGGAAGGCGACGCGGCTTTTGCAAGGTCTCCGGGTCTGGCCTGCGTGGTAATGACCGCCGACTGTCTGCCGGTCTTGCTCTGCGATACCCAGGGGCGCGTCGTCGCCGCCGCGCACGCCGGTTGGCGCGGCCTGCTCGCCGGCGTGCTGGAGGCGACGATCGCGGCGATGGAGGTTCCCGGCCAGGAGCTAATGGCCTGGCTCGGTCCGGCCATCGGCCCAAAGGCGTTTGAAGTCGGCGACGAAGTACGCGCGGCCTTCGTCAGCGTCGACCCGGACGCTGCCGCGGCTTTTCAGCCGGTTAGCGGCGGCAAGTGGCTGGCCGACATCTACCTGCTCGCGCGGCAACGCCTGATGAAGCGCGGCGTCGAGCGCGTGTTCGGCGGCAATTTCTGCGCGGTGAACGAGAAAGTGAACGGAAATGAGCGCTTCTTTTCCTACCGCCGCGACGGTCAGACGGGACGCATGGCGTCGCTGATCTGGATTTCAGAGGACAAATGACGAAAGCGTAGGTCGGGAAAGCCGCGAAGCGGCGCATCCCGACGGTTGTTCACTTCGACGCGGAGCGTCGCAAATCAAACGGTAATACCACTTTGTAGCGCTTCTCGCCGGAAAATACATGATAAAATCTTTAGAAATCAATTTGATAGTTATTGTTATACACCTTTGAAAACCATGTATACACCTGCCAAGGTGCATACTGTTTGTTAGAGTCCTATGTCTGTGACCGAGCAGTGGGAGCAGTTGTTAACGCCAGCCGTCATGCATGAACGGCTCATTTCTGCTTCTCTGTACATTACTGCCTTTGAACTTTTGAAAGAGTCAATCGTCGACCGCCTTCGCTCTTTCTACATAATTGGGTTCGACCAAGATGAAGATGTCATTGACGAAAGATACAAAACAGCCGTCCTCGCTCGAAACAAAAGTCCCTTATACGCCTCACTTGACTGGCTGGCCGAAAATGCCGTCATAGACGAAAGCGATCTTAAATCCTTTGAGCAACTCAAAGCCACTCGAAACTCTCTTGCACACGAATTGCCATCGCTCGTCATTGGCGGTGCAGACTTCAAGCATGTCGAGAGATTTCAAGACCTCATCGCACTGCTGCAGAAGATCGAAGTCTGGTGGATCATTAACCTAGAAATCCCCGTCAATCCAGATTTCGATGGTAATGAAAACATAAATGAGGAAGGCATTGTTCCCGGCCCTGTGCTTATGCTCCAAATGATGCTTGAGGTACTTTCTGGCAACGAGGAGTTGTTGAAGCACTATCGCGAGAGTGGTCGAGCAAAATGAACCAGACTCTAACCACTCATTCCACCGAACCTGCGCGAAAAGCCGTACAGGCTGGTGAATTCAAACGTTAGCCCTGTCCAATACGATAAGCATTTTTCCACAGCATCAAGTAACGCATCGCCACAGTGCCCTTGGTCGCGTCAGTTGTCCATGCTTGCTGGTCGTGTTGCAGCACAGTGGGCGTGCCCATTTCGTTTCGCGCTCCTTCAAACCCTCGCTTCTCAACGTTCTTGCTTCGTGGAAAGTTTCGTGCAAAAATTTAACCTTTCGTTCAAGCAGACGCTGCTGTCGCGGCGCCGCTTAACTCTAACGTTAGGTCTCACGATGCGCCACTGATCGCCTCATGCCAAGCCCTAAGAACCTCGCCTCCTATCCTCAGTACGCTCGCGATGCTACGAGCTATGTCCTCGTCGACAATCCCACGAATCCCTGCCGCCCGGGCACACTGCGCTTTAAGCGTTGGGGCACCATCGTCAAGTACTCAGGCCATCCCAACGGGGTCGCCCTTGCCATGCAGGAAGGCGGCGTGACTAAGCGCCATCTTCACATGCTCGAAAGGCAAGGACAGCTTCGTCTCAATACTTCTCCTGGCGGTCCGGCAACACCCGCTATAGCAGACGAAGATGACAAGTCGCGTTTCCCGGAAGGTGCTGCTTCCTACAAAAATCATCGAGTTCTTGAGCGAGATAGCAAGATTGCGAGGCTTGCCAAGCAAAATCGCTTCGCAAAGGATGGTGTTTTGGCATGTGATGTATGTGGCTTCGACTTTGGGCGAACCTACGGACCGCTAGGTCGTGGATACATCGAAGCC
The DNA here is from genome assembly GCA_025997075.1 of Betaproteobacteria bacterium. GTDB lineage: Bacteria > Pseudomonadota > Gammaproteobacteria > Burkholderiales > Rhodocyclaceae > Propionivibrio. The sequence goes on from BNUC01000055.1 coordinate 6,979, forward strand.
CACCACACCGTGCCTGTGGCAGTCCTGGCCGGAAAGCGGAAAACCTCAGTCGACGAGTTTGCCTTAGTGTGCTCAAACTGCCACCGCATGCTTCATACCGGCGACAAGTTGCTTTCCCTCGGCGAATTGCAATCGCTGCTCCGCTCAGGGACAGAACGTGAGGCCTAACCCTTCGTTGCACCCGACCTGCTACAGCGGGCTTCGCCCACTGTAGCAGGTCGGGTGAACTCAAATGTTAGCGCAGATAGGTTGGGCTGACGCAGGAAGCCCAACATCAAGGAACGAGCCACCCGCGCGACAGATAGATGCGCCGCTTCGTGGCTTTCCCAACCTACAAGCCCATCGTTCCGCGAAGGCCGTGAATCACACCGACCTCACCAGTTCCAAGTGTTCGTGTTCGTCGGGCTATCAAGCCACGGCAAACGACAGACGGCCAACATCCTGGGCAGCGGGTTCCGCAGTGATCTTGATGTCGTAACCCAGGTGGGTAAGGCAATCCATCAGTTTCCGTTCTGACAATCCCTTGAAATCACCCTTGTTCATGGCGCAGACCTTTGCCTGGGAAATCCCCATCCGTTGCCCCGCTTCGACCTGTGTCAGTTCCAGATGGCGAATCGCCAACGTGATCTGGATCGCCAGAGCGGACTTGATTCGAAGGACTTCCGCGTCGGGGAGACCAAGGTCGGCAAATACATTGCCGCAACTGTCCTCGCCATAACGCTTAGTTGTTTCCATGGGAAGCATGCTCAAGGATTTTGTTCGGAATCTTCCGCTGTCGCGGCTTCGGGATAGAGTTCGGGCAAGAGGAATTGGAGGGCGTCGAGCGGAAAAGCGAAACGTACCGGCGCGACATGGCCTGTGCTGCTCACCAACCCTGTTTCGATCAGGCGGGAAAGCAGACTGCGGGCAGTACGCTCCCCCAAACCGGTCATCTGGCAAAACTCGCCGCGCGATGTTGGCCCGCCCATGAACAAATGATGCAGCGGCGCCACGGCCTCAGCGCGAATGCGTTTGTCGTGAGCAGCGCGAAAGGCGATGAGCGCCGAAATCCGCGTCTTCATGCCGTCAAAATCGAACATCCGCGCCATGAAAGCCACCTGGTCCGCGCAGAGATCGATGAACCACGCGCACCATCGCGCCAATGACTTTTCGCTCAGATTGCCGCGCCCGTCGAGATCGCCCTGACGTGGCGCGTCGGCGGCATCCATGTAAGCGTAATAGTCGTCGCGGCGGCGGGCCAGCCCGCGACTGACTGACCACAGCCCATGACTCAAGGGCCACAGCGCGCAATGTGTTTGCAGACGACAGGCCCGCCCGTTGCCATCGGCGAACGGATGTATCCACGCCATGCGCTGATGCGCGGCGGCAGCGAACAATAGTTGATCGTCGAGCAGACTCTTGCCGCCGTACGCCTCATCGAAGCGCGCAAGAAACACGGGCAGCGCTTCGGGCGGCGGCGGCTCATGGCGGCCCACGGCGACCTGCACTGTGCGCCAACCGCCGGGTTCGATGACATGAGCTTCTTCGGTCAGACGGTCGGCCTCGGACAAACGGCCATACAAGGCACGATGCGCTTCGCGCACGAAAGCGCTCGACAATGTGGGCGGCCAATCCGCCGCGCCGGACAGCGCATCGGACTGCGCATCAGACTGAATACACGCTTCAAGTTCGCGCTCGGCCTCAATGTGCGCCACCGCCAGACGCTGAAGGCGGGCGATGTCGGGCTTGCCGGAAAAGTCGGAGCGTATCGCGCGCGCGATATGGTGCGGATGGGTGCTCTGCCCCTCAATCCGGTTGGAGTAGTACGAATTCATCTCGCGCACGAGCTCGCGCAAGCTGGCAACCGTGTCGGGATGTACCGCGCCAGAAAGACGCAAGGACTGTGCCATCACCTCGCTTGAGCGCTCCCGCAAAGCCGCCAGATGACCATGCGGCAGCAAAGGCTCGAACTGGTGCGGTAGGGTGTACCGGGCAATGGCAGTCGATGATTTACTCATATCCCCTCGCGTGATTTTGCCGGTTTTTCTGCCGGATTAATTGAAGACGAATGTGATTATACATCCTTGTTATATCAATATCTTACATAGAAAAACCGTGCGATAAATATTTACATCTGAAAAATATTTTCCGGTTAATTTTCCGGTCGTGATTCGACACACACAGGCTAATGGCATCATTCCCGCGAAGGCGGGAATCCAGAAACGTACCCTTGGCGCAACGCGCCGAAATTTTTTGATTTGCAGTCCTTTGGACTGGAGAAAACGTACCTGGATTCCCGCCTTCGCGGGAATGACGAGGAAATTACACGCGCCTGACGCTGAAATCACGCCGGCCTCAGCATCACCAGTTTCAAATGTTCGTGTTCGTCGGGTCGTAAAGTGACCTGTTGGTACATGATTTCTCCACGCGCCGGATGCAGGAAACGGCGTTCGCCGCCCTGACGCTCAAGAACATCGTGCTGTTTCCAGAAGCGGGCAAAATCGGCGCTCGCGGCGGCGAGTTCGTCGACCAGGCGCGTCAGGGCTGGATCGTCGAGGCTGTTGCGGCAGTCGGCGCGGAATTCGGCGGTGATGCGGCGCGCGCGGACTTCCCAGTCGACGAGGAAGGAACGCGCCCTGGGGTCGAGGAAGACGAAACGCAGCAGGTTCGGCGGCGCTTCGCCGTCCTCACGCGGGACGTTCAGCCAGCCGGTGAACAGTCCGGCGGCGGCGCTGTTCCAGCCGAGCATGTTCCAGTAGCGCCCCATCAGATAGGCGGGAACATCGATGTCGGCCAGGAGATCAATCAGCAACGGCGGTACATCGTCGCTCTCGGACTGGCCGGCGCTCGGGTCGCGGCGGTCGGCAATCTCGAACAGATAGGCGCGTTCGCTTCGCGTCAGGCGCAGATTGCCGGCCAGACGATCGAGCGCGTCCGCCGAGATATTCGCTTCGCGTCCCTGTTCGATCCAGGTATACCAGGTCGCGCTGATGCCGACGATCTGGGCCATTTCCTCGCGGCGCAGGCCGGCGGTGCGTCGGCGCGTTCCGGCGGGAAAACCGAAATCGGCCGGCTGACTGCGGCTGCGAATGGCTTGCAGGAAAGCCGCGAGTTCTTTGCGTCGCGCGCTGGCAAGCTCGTTTTTCATGGATCGCCTCACAACGTGTTAGTTTGGATACCAGTATAAATAATCGTCTTGTCAGGGTATAGCGGCATCGTTAAGATCGCGCCCATTCGTCACGCTCATCCCGGACAAGGCGTTTCGGGATTCGCCAGCGCCAGGGGGCGCATGGGGTGCAGGTGGGCGACGTTTTTGCAAGGAGAATTTAAAGATGGCCGGTAAAACCCTTTACGACAAGCTGTGGGACAGCCATGTCGTCCGCCAGGAAACGGACGGCACCTGTCTCCTTTATATTGACCGTCACCTCGTGCATGAGGTGACCAGTCCGCAGGCCTTTGAAGGCTTGCGTCTGGCGGGACGACGCCCGTGGCGTAGCGATACGGTGGTGGCGGTAGCCGATCACAACACGCCGACCGACCACTGGGACAGGGGCATCGAGGAACCGGTATCCCGTTTGCAGGTCGAGACGCTGGACAAGAACATCAAGGAATTCGGCGCGCAGGTCTATTTTCCGTTCAAGCACGCCAATCAGGGCATCATCCACGTGATCGCGCCGGAAAATGGCGCTTCGCTACCGGGCATGACAATCGCTTGCGGCGACAGCCACACGGCGACGCATGGCGCGTTCGGCGCGCTGGCGATCGGCATCGGCACCTCCGAGGTCGAGCATGTGCTGGCGACGCAAACGCTGGTGCAAAAAAAGACCAAGTCGATGCTCATTCAGGTTAACGGGCAACTTGGCGCTGGCGTCACGGCCAAGGATCTGGCGCTGGCGATCATCGGCCGCATCGGCACCGCCGGCGGCACGGGCTACAGCGCCGAGTTTCGCGGCACGGCCATCGAGGGACTGTCGATGGAAGGGCGCATGACGCTGTGCAATCTGGCCATCGAAGGCGGCACACGTGTCGGCCTGGTCGCGGTCGACGACACCACTATCAAATATCTCGAAGGCAAGCCCTTCGCCCCGAAAGGCGAGAACTGGAATAAGGCTGTCGCCTGCTGGAAAACGCTGCATTCCGACGCCGACGCGGTTTTCGACAAGCGCATCGAGCTCGACGCCAGCGAAATAGAGCCGCAGGTGACCTGGGGAACCTCACCCGAACAGGTGACCTGGGTCGGCGGCAAGACGCCGAATCCGGCGCAGGAGAGCGATCCGCTACGCCGCGCCGGCATCGAGCGGGCCTTGAAATACATGGGGCTCGAAGCCGACATGCCGATCACGGATATTCGCATCGACAAGGTTTTCATCGGCTCGTGCACCAACTCGCGCATCGAGGATTTGCGCGCTGCCGCCGCCGTGGCCAGGGGGAAAAAGATTGCCGCCAACGTCAAGCTGGCGCTGGTCGTGCCGGGATCCGGCATCATCAAGCGTCAGGCCGAGGCCGAAGGGCTGGACAAGATTTTTACCGCCGCCGGTTTTGAGTGGCGCGAACCGGGCTGCTCGATGTGTCTGGCAATGAACGCCGACCGGCTGTCGCCGGGCGAGCGTTGCGCCTCGACTTCCAACCGTAACTTCGAGGGCCGTCAGGGACCTGGCGGACGCACTCATCTGGTCAGCCCCGCGATGGCCGCCGCCGCCGCCATCGCCGGTCATTTTGTCGACGTCCGCCACGTCTGAGAGGAGCACACCACATGAAACCCTTCACCCGACTCAAGGGCCTTGTCTGCCCGCTGGATCGCGCCAATATCGACACCGACGCGATCATCCCCAAGCAGTTCCTCAAATCGATCAAGCGCAGCGGTTTCGGCCCCTACCTGTTCGATGAATGGCGCTACACGGACCACGGCGAACCGGACATGGACTGCACGAACCGTCCGAGAAACCCCGACTTCGCGCTCAACCAGCCACGCTATCAGGGCGCTCAAATCCTGCTCGCGCGCGACAATTTCGGCTGCGGCTCAAGCCGTGAGCATGCGCCGTGGGCCATCGAGGATTACGGCTTCCGCGCCATCATCGCCCCGTCGTTCGCGGACATCTTCTTCGCCAACACCTACAAAAACGGACTGCTGCCGATCGTCGCCCCGGCGGAAGCCGTCGACCGCCTGTTCAAGGAATGCGCGAGCGAGGGCTATCAACTGGATATCGATCTGGAAGCGCAAAAGGTCACCACCCCGACCGGCTTCTCCTTTACCTTCGACATCACGCCGCACCGCAAGCATTGCCTGCTCAACGGCCTCGACGAAATCGGCCTGACCTTGCAACACGCCGACGAAATCAAAGCTTTCGAGTCCCGTCACAAGACAGCGCAACCCTGGCTGTTCGCCGGGTAATTTTCGTTTATAATCACGGCTTGTCGGGGCGTAGCGCAGCCTGGTAGCGCACTTGCATGGGGTGCAAGGGGTCGCGAGTTCGAATCCCGCCGCCCCGACCAATAGAATCAATCACTTAGGCCAGTCTTCGGATTGGCCTAAGTGCTTTTCCGGGGCAAGATAGGAAAAAGTGCCCAACAAAAAAATGCTTGGGAGTCTTCGGTTCGCCGGGCATCTTCCGAAACGATGGTCGAAATACATGTTCGAGCTGGGTAGGATCGCGCTATCCGGGAATGGCTGCACGCCATTGAACCGCATCCGGATGTGCCAGACGTACGAACAAACCCCAACAGTTGTAAATCAGCGCGACCGTCCACGCTGAGAGTTGGCAGCGATGTAGTTCATAGATGGTGACGCCCCAGCCCCCATTGGTTCTTCAACTCATCAAAGGCGTCCTCCGCGTCGGCACGGACTCGGTAGACCTGACCCAGCGTCAGGACTTCGTGTTCAAGGTTGGTGACCAGCACTGCATATTCGTATGCCTGTTATCCTGGATGAACCACTCCAACTCGTCGGGAGATTGAAGAGTCACTATCCCCTGCGTCATGATCAAAGCCACGATCGACACAAGGGCCGTTTGTTTTGGTCATGTTCCAGCCTCTCCCAATCAGAAAACCGATCTTTGGAGAAGAACTTTGCGATCGTTCGCTCTTCGCCTTCCGCAGACATCATGACAGTCCTCTTTCTGTGTTTTTCATTCAACCCAGAAGTTTGCGCGCCCCCTCCAAGACGATGTCGTTCATCCAGGCAAGCTTCATGAAATCCTCACGGATGAGCCTTGCCCGTGGCGTGAACACGTGCGGTAGCAGCCTCCACAGCGGCAACAACATCCGGGTGGCGGGGATTGCCGGTATGTCCAAGCGACTGAGCCAAGTCGTTCATGCCGAAGCTGAGGTAATCGACTCCGGGGGTGCTGGCGATGGCATCGATGTTTTCAAGCCCACTGGTGCTTTCGATCATCAGCCCAAGCGAAACACTGGCATTGCATTCGGCGAGAAGTTGCGGAAAATCGTTCGTGAAGAAATGCGCATAGGGCCGCCCTCCACCGAACGATCTCTCGCCGAGCGGTCGGGTAGAAGCAGGCATCAACCGCTCGGCGGGCATCGGCTGTGTTGTCAACGTGCGGTACCACGATTCCTTTGACGCCGCAGTCGAGATATTGCGTAATCACATCGGAGGTATTGGCTCGCACACGGGCGATCGGTGTCATACCGTAACACTCGGCTAAGATGCACAACGATTCGACCTCATGTAGGTCGAACAGACCGTGCTCGCCGTCGATGTAGATGAAATCGATTCCGAGGTTGGAGACAATCTCTAACACAGGTGGGACAGAGTAGGTGAAGTGGACGCCTTTAATGCACGCACGGCATGCGATGGCTTTTTTGAGTTTGTTCAGATGAACCATGGAGTTCTCCTTAACTAGCGTGAAAAAGTAAATTCAATCTACATTCACACCACAACTACGAAATACTTTTCGAGATCTTCTCACGTGAAATTAGCAACTTGTAAAACACTGTTGCACTTTAAAATTGAAATCGCCTACTTAATAGTCATGTGTGTCTCTCGTGTTACCTATCCTGAGCATTGCAATAGTCAGAAATTGCCTCAAAAATCAGTTTGCCGACGACCGAACCGCCATCCAGAACCCCAAGATTTTTGTCGCCATAGTAGGCGGCGCGTCCATGTTTGGGCAGTATCTGCCGGGTGTCCTCCGATCCTTTGGCCGCCGCAGCCGCGGCCTTGGCAAAAGCCTTTTTCTTGTCGCCTTCCGCGCTATGCGCTTGCAGTGCTTCCAGGGCAGGACACAATGAATCCAGAATGGTTTTTTCTCCTGGCCTGGAGCCCGCTTTTCCCATGATCGTATCGATGCACTGCTGAAGTGCGTCCGTGGTTTCGCTCAAGTCCGCGCTTTCTTTGCCTTTGAGCACTCGCGCCATACCCATCAGGCTAAAGCTCAAAATCGTGCCGAGCGAGGAGAGCGCTTTGTCATTGAAGATTTTCGACATCTGGAAAAAAAGTTTGCCCAGGTCGGTTTCTTCCGCGGTTTGTAAATAGCCACTTATCGCATTAAAGCCGTCACTCATGGAGATGCCCAAGTCACCGTCGCCGTTTTGTTGATCAAGTTTGATCAGGTAATTGCGGTTTTCGGTAATGAGCTTGCTGATTGAGGCTACGGCTGCTTTCAAAGACGCCTAATCCAATTTCTTCTCCTTTCCGATCGCTGGACATCACGAGAATGTCATTTTCACGGCTATGCGCAATCGCTTTCATTATTTAGCGCAAAATCTCCCCTACCTACCTGCGACAATCTTTTTCTAGCATTCGTCAAGAACGACTTCTGGTTTGATTAATGCTTCTCTAATTTTTCTTCTTATTTTCTTCGCTCCAAGAGAAAGATGGTTGATTATCCTATTGTCAGTTTGACGGCACCGAAGCCTTGGAAATCGACTGTAATGCACTGGTCTGATTTTCCGAAGATAAGACCGGTGAAGGTCCCCGTGGTCATGAATTGACCAGCCCGGAATGTTTTTTCGGCCTGACGCGCATGAATGAAATCCACAGCCGGCAGCAAAGGATCGACCTTTGGATGGCCGCCGATCTGGTTCAATTTCTCGGTTCCGTCAATATCGAGCGTGACTCGTAAATGCGCCAGATCGAATGATCGCCAGTCCGGGCGGGGTGTTCCGATCACCATGCCGCCATTCGACACGCGATCGGCAACCCGGTCGAGAAAGGGGGCCTGTCGATAATCTGCAAACCGGCTGGAAACGATCTCCATCGCGGGAAAGGCGACGAGGACCTCCTCGATCTCAGAACGTGTGTAAAGATCGGCCCGGCAGGGTAGATCGCGTTCGAAGCGAAAGGCTATCTCCCCTTCTACTCCCAGCGGTTTCCATTGATCCCCGTCAGTAATCTGTGCGGGGGAAGCGAAGCAATCCGCCGCGAAAATGGCGCCCCATAAAGCAAGACCCAATGGATCCGTCCCGACCTTCCAACCAGCGACCTCACCTGACAAACGCACCACAAGCAAATCTTGAATCGTCAGCGCCTCGGCGACGGAGGATGGCCTACACGAGGCCGGAAGCTCCGAAGGTCGCGCTCCTCCCCTGGCCGCTTCGCTGAGAATCTGTACTGCTTGCTCACAATTGATCGTCATGGTATCTCATCATCTTTGGCAAAGTGTTAATCCTCACTGTTATTCGGAAACGTAACGCCGGATGGGCGTACCGCTCAGAAAAACCAGCATATTCTCGATGCTGTTACGGTAGAAAGTCTCGTAATTCTCATATGTGCCATATCCCACGTGAGGCGTCAGGACGACGTTTGGCGCGGTGCGTGACGGATGGTTTGCTGGTAAGGGCTTTTCGTTGAACACATCGAGCACCGCCTGAATACGCCGTTCGTGCAACGCTTCAAGCAGCATCTTCATTGAGCAATGGTGCGCGAGACGTATTGATCAGGATCACTCTTTTACGCAAGCGCGCCAGTTGTGCCCAACCTACGGTTCCTCTGGTCTGCGGTGAGAGAACCAGATAGATGGAAACAACATCGGCTCGATTAAATAAGGCGTCGACCCCGACCGCTTCAACACCGGCCGCCGCCGCCGCTTTGTCCAGAGCCATACTGCGGCTCCAGGCAAGTGCGTTCATCACACAGCGCAAAAGACTTCCCTTGGGGGAGTCCCCTCCCCCTTGGCGCACGGAAATATCCCTTTCAGGCCGGAAGTTCATCTGGAATCCTGAGGCTATTCTGTCCGTGCATGACCGGCGCCAGCCGATGCTGGCGGAACAGCCAGCGGTCGCCGTGGAGAATCAGTTTCGCCGAAACATCGGCGATCGAGATCGGAGGTGCCGTGCTGATTGGAGGATCACCTGCACCACCAAAAACCACGAGGGTATAATCGACGATCGCCATGCCTTGATCATAACTCATGATCGGGTTGAGGACGAGATGCCGCGTCGTACGCGGCTGACCTGAACGTTTCCAAACGTAAAACCTGCGGATCTCCTCTTGGTTGCGAAACTCACGATCCCCAAGCCAGAACCCCCCGTCAGCCTCGTAGAACTCATGGGTATGAATACCCGCATTGATATCCACTTCACGCCAGCACGCGAAGAGCATGCGCTGGACTTCCCAAAAGATTGTGCTATCCATGATTGAATATCCCTCTCTTGAAGGCTCAGGTCCGGTCAGCACAGCGCCCGACCCAGGCCCTTGCACTAGCTGCGGCTAAGCCGGCATTACCGCAGCCAATAACGATAACGTCATATGCTGTCGCACTGTTTGATAGCGTGCATGGTTCATACAATTTCATGATTATCCTTATCGCTTTCAGAAGCACATCGTCTTACGAAAAATCTCCGCCTACGCTTGCATTTTTTCAGGCAGTTTGTGCCGCCGAAAATTGGAATACAACGTGACCACCAAGAGAATCGCCGCTACGGCTAGCAACGTGCCGCTGATCGGCCGTTGGAACATCGCGAAAAAATCGCCGTACGACGTGATCATCGCTCGTCGGAAGTTCACTTCGAGAAGCGGCCCGAGGATGTAGCCAATAAGGAGCGGTGCCGGTTCGAAATCGAACTGGCGCATGACATAACCGACAGCACCAATGACCAGCACGAGCCAGACGTCAAAAGTGCTGTAATTGACGCTGTAAACCCCGATGCAGACGAAGCTGATAATTAAGGGATAGAGCAACCGGTAAGGTATACGCAGTATGTTGACCCAAAGGCCCACCATCGGGATGTTGAGGATCAGCAGCAGGATATTGCCGACCCAGAAGCTGGCCACGACGCCCCAGAATATATCGGGGTGCTCAGTCATCATGCGTGGTCCCGGGTCAATGCCGCTGACAATCAAGGCGCTCAAAATGAGAGCCGTGGTGGGAGTACCCGGAATGCCCAAGGACAGCATCGGAATGAAGGCTGCCTGCGCGGCGGCGTTGTTGGCGGATTCCGGACCAGCCACGCCCTCAATAGCGCCATTGCCAAACCGCGACGGATCCTTTGCGATACGCTTCTCGGTTGCGTAACTCGCGAAGGATGCGATAGTAGGGCCAATGCCTGGCACCGGTCCGGTAGCGCCGCCAATAACAAAACCGCGCAGAGTCGGCATCATTGACCTGCGGATGTCCTCACCCGTCGGAATCAGCGAACGCAACGTCACCTTCGTGACAAAAGAATTCCCCGCCGTCGCTCGGATCGATGCGATCACCTCGGCAACGCCGAACAACCCCATCGCCATGGCAACCACGTTAATGCCATCGTACAACTGAACGATTCCGAAGTTGAAGCGTGAGGTGCCACTGATGATGTCGAGGCCGATGGTGCCGACGAGCACGCCAATGCCCACCATAGCGATGCCCTTGAGCGGCGAACCTCTGGTGATCGAACCTACGGCAATCAGTGCCAAGAGGATGGCCGCAAAATATTCCGCCGACGTGAACGAGAATGCAAATTTAATCATTACCGGCGTCAGGAACATGAGTAAGAAGATAGCCAGCGTACCGCCGACAAAGGAAGCCAAAGCGGTTATGCACAGCGCCACGCCAGCACGGCCCTGTTTGCACATCTGATAACCATCGAGACAAGTCACCGCACTTGACGATGACCCCGGAAGGTTCAGCAGGATCGCTGCGGTCGAACTGCCATATTCTGCGCCGTAATATACGCCTCCAAGCAGGATCACTGCGGATGTCGGCTCAAGATAGTAGGTGATGGGCAACAGCATTGATACCGCCGCAACCGCACCGATGCCCGGCAGCACTCCGACCAAATTGCCAAGCAGGACACCGAGGAGGCAATAACTGAAATTTTCTAGAGTCAAGACGACGCTGAAACCGTACAAAAGCTCTTCCATATCACCCACCAGTCCCCTTGAACGCATACAGTGTCAATCCAAGTCCGACACTAAAGATCAACCAAGAACCGACTGAACCAACGACAGCAAGAATGATCACTCCATACAGCCGCGATGTACGGTCACCAAGTGCGCTGGTAATTATGCAACCCATGACTGCGGGGATAAGTCCGAAGTACCTCAGACAGATTGTAAAAACGGCGAGCGAAACGATAATGGCAATCATTGGCCGCCATTCCATCTTCTGGAAGGGAATATCAGCCGTACCCAACGCGCTGAGCAAAATGCCCAACCCAGTGAGTACCACGATGCCGCCCGCCAACACCGGGAAAAAGCCGGGTCCCATTTGCTCCGGCGAGCCGAAATCGAGGTCATACGAACCGATCAAGAAGGCTAGGCCAACGGCAATCACCAAGAGTCCGCTAACTACCTCCTTGACTGAAAAACGCCTGCTCCCGTCTGATTTTTGTAATAAAGCGTTCGTCAAAGATTTCCCCTTCTACTTTCAGTCCCGCAAGACACAAAGTGGAATACGGCTCCAGCTAACGTCGAACACAACAGCAACGATAATGCCGCTTCCTTACATTGTTTTCCCAGTGCAGTTGATGCTGGCATTGCCTATGAATGACCGGGGTGTGACCAGAGATTCGCTCTGAATGAAATGACTTTCTCCGCCACACCCTCTTTACGTTATATAAACAGCACGGTGGTTTTGCTTAACGGACAGAGATGTCGGCCTCTTTGGCGGTCCGAGTCCATAGCGCGAATTCTTCGACAACGGCCTGCCTGAACTCATCACTGTCCATATAGTAGTGGGGCAGGAAGCCCGTCTTCGTTAGCCAGTTGGCGACCTCGGGCTTGTCTACAATCGCTTTGATTTCTTTACTGATCCTTTCGATCACGGGCTTGGGTGTTCCAGCAGGGGCCATCAGACCATAAAAGACCACATACGTTACGCCAGGAATACCAGCCTCCGTCATGGTAGGGGCGTCCGGATACAACGAATTACGCTCAGTGCCGATGACGGCGATGGGGCGGACTTTGCCGGAATCAACGTATGGTCTTATCGTGGAGGGCGCCACTATGCTAAGGTCAACCTCACCGGAGGCCAAAGCGATGGATGACGGCCCGGCCCCGTTATAAGGCACGTGGACCATTTTGATTCCGGTGGTCAAGCCAAAAAGAGCGGAGGACAGATGGTTGGCGCTGCCCACGCCACTGGTACCGTAGCGCACGCGACCAGGGTTCGCTTTGGCATAGGCGACCAGATCGCTTACAGACTTGATCGGCAAATTGGCATTGACATTGACGACAGGAGTAAACGCCGAAATCCGGGCAACGAACTCGAAATCGTCCGGGACTTTATAGCGCACGTTTGCCTTTACCGCTGGCAGAATCGTTACACCATCGGAGCCCCCCATTAGAAACGTATAACCGTCGGGCTTGGCCTCTTTGACATAGGCAATGCCAATCTCCGAGCCCGCACCCGGCCGATTGTCGATTACTACCGGCTGCCCCAACTGGCGTGCCAAGGGCTCTGCTATATACCGAGCAATGAGATCGTAGCCTCCGCCAGTAGCCATCGGCACGACAATGGTGATTGGCTTAGCTGGATAATCCTGTGCGTGCGACAACGCTGGCAAGCCAGCCACACTCATAGTAAGCATAGCGGTCAAAACATAAGTTCTCAGCATTTATAGTCCCTCTCTTCCTGTCCAACGTTGATAAACTTCTAGAATTCGCGAATTTCCGACACTCCCCCAGCATGGTCTTGGCGATCCGGCTAGCAGTTCGCCAAGGACGATACGACGTTATGATAATTCCAGCCGTTGTAACTGTATGATCCTGTTATTTTTGCCTCGGCTTGCTTGACTGTCTTGTTTCAATTGAAGACAGCCCGATGCTTAGTGCTTGTGGCTCCTACAGCTTCACCCGACTGATAACAAACCCGCCCTTCTCTTAGTGTTGAAACCGCAACGATCCGCTGTTGCCCTTGGAGCACATTCTTATCTGTGTCAACGAATTCAAAAGTGCCCTGTTGCACGTCAAGGACTGCGATGTCCGCGATGGCCCCGACGCCGAGATGCCCAAGGTTCTGACCCAACCCAAGGAGTTCGGCCGGCCGTGCGGTAGTCCGCAGGACAATGTCTTGCAACGACATGCCCAAGTTGAGGAATTTGGACATCGTCGTCACCAAGTCAAAGACTGGTCCCCGAGTAGCGCTCGGAATACCGAGGTCGGTCGTGATGACATCGGGCATGAATCCAAGTTCGAGAGCCTTTCGGACGATGGCAAAGTTGAAATGCCCCAGCCGGCCGTGTGCCGAATCGAACAAAACCCCACGCTTTTGCGCCTCCCAGATGGGTTCGAGAATAGCCGTACGTTCAGGGTTCATGATGCCGTTGGTAAACGCGTGGAAAGGATGAGACAAGACATCACCGCTCCTGAGCTGCTCAACCACCTGCGGCAACGGCACCGGACAATCCGTAATATGCACCATGAGGGGAACACCCGCCGCATCTGCGGCTTGGCGTGCGAGAAGCAACGCCTCAAGCGAATCCCACGTAAGACCCGGCCCCAAGCGAAGTTTTACCCCGATGAGCAAATCTCGATTCGCCGCGATCGTCCGGAAGCATGCCTCTGGATTCGCGTTACGACGATCGGAAAGTTCACCGACCGCTCCCGTGATTCCAATAAGCGATAAATTGAGGAATGCACGAAAACGGGTGCGAACCGAGCGCGCCAGCAGGTCCCGAAGGCCCTGAAAGTTCGCTGCGCCTGTACTGCCTGCGTCGCACGCCGTCGTAACCCCGCTGGGCGCGCAGAACCTGTCGGTATGTATCCCCATGTCACAGGAGTTCGCAAAGGCATGGAGGTGCGCGTCGATGAGACCGGGCGTGACGATCCGCCCATTCATATCGAGAACTTCGACGGCATCTCCATCCAAGCGGTCCTGAACAGCGGCGATGCGACCGGCGTACACAGCAACATCCATGACACCGTGGCGATTGTTCTTCGGGTCAATGACCAAACCCTGCTTCAGAAGGAGATCATAGTGCATACAATATCTACCATTTGTTAGGACAGCAAAGTCAAAAAACCTGTACTGAACCGTCTTTGGTTCAGCGGATCGGCTCCTCTTGATGAACAGTTCAGTTCCTAGAATCGAAAAGTCTTCTATATATAAATTATCATGCGCCGTCCTGTGCGGACACGCCATTTCTAATTACTCAAGCGGCGTACGTGGTTGACGAAGGACATGGACAATGAGTAGATTCCAAGGTGCTTTGCGGCGAGCTGTTTGGACAAACCCTTCACCTTGTCTATACAATACAGGGACTATAAAGAGAAAAATGCGGGAGGGACTCCGATTTGACGCGCATTGATTTGGTTACACTCAATCTGTTCATCGCCGTGGCGGAAGAGGCGAGCCTTGCCAAAGCAGCCGAACGGGAACATCTGGTGGCTTCCGCGATCAGCAAACGCCTGGCGGACATTGAACTCAACCTTGACATCAAACTTTTTGAACGCAAGCCGAACGGAATGTTCCTGACGACCGCCGGAGCGGCTCTTTTGCGGCATGCTCGCCTTATCATGCGCAATGTTGCCGAACTTGAAGCCGAATTGCGGGAT
>BNUC01000056.1 GCA_025997075.1 Betaproteobacteria bacterium
CCAAGGTGGTTTCCCGAGAACGGCACATGGTTGATCTGACCTTGCGCATCTGGCATGCCGTCACGACAACTGAACTTTTTTCCACTCTCCAGAAAATTATATTATCTATATATTAGACAACACTCTCTATTTTTCATTCAGATACTGTTCAGCATTTTTATTTAATTGTTAATATTATTTAGTAACAATCCCTAAGGATGCGCAAGCGGAAAGTTTCTACAGGCATTTTGATTTTCTGCCGTACCAATCCAATCCCTTGCGTTTGTTTTTGCCGCTGGCTCGGATCGCACAGTTATTCGAGTAGGGAAAAGGCCGAAGGTGGACTGAAGCCGGATGTAATGACGTAGTTTTTGAGAAAATCCATCAACTGCCTGAACCAGAGCAAAGTGTGCGTATCAAGGAGAAAGCCGTTTACTGCCCCCACGCTTGCAGTTCCTCATCGGACAAAGGATCGAAAAAACTTTCCGGCAAAGTCCCTTTAACAAAACCAAGCGGCCTTTTCCCTGACTGCCGGGATGCTGCGATTGGCAATCACCACTTCCTCGCCTTGAATTGCTGCGCTGATAAGGCAGGGAAAGGTGGGTTTTGCTTTCTGGATGTTGACTGTGGTCGTGGTGCTCATGCTGTCTCCTGTAATATTTCCCTGTTTTCGCCCACTGTCTGAATTATAGCCACCAGACCAGATTCGCAGCACCAAGAAAGGCGTGACGCCGGACCTCAAGCGCCGCACCGTTCGGAAAAATGCCGCGCAAGCCCACACAGGCGGCGCGGCATCGATTGAACCTTGAAAAATCAGTGTTCGGTCTGCAGGCTGGCGGCGAAAGCGGTTTCCATGCTTTCGGGAAACTGGAAGCGGGCGAAAGCGCCGTGGATGCTGTTCTGGTCGGCGCCGGCGCTTTCGTCCTTGAAGCGGATGCCAAGGGGGCGGCCATTCGAAGCCAGGGTGGAAAAGGCGTAGCGCCAACGTTGCGCTTCGGCCAGGCGCTCGCGCAACTCAAGTTCGTTGCTGATCGCGATGCCGGCCCGTTTAAGAGAATCCAGAAATTCGTCAAAAGATTCGTTGCTCAGACTGCCAATGATTTCACTCCGTTTTTTCGATTCGGCGATAAGCGCCATTGGGCATATAACGCTCGGTTTTTTTGGCGGTTGACAGGTTTTTAGCAAGAAATTAGTGACAGGCCTTCAGGCCGGGGTATGGCTCCCACCTTTCTTACGGGCGGGGTTTCAACCGGAGTTAGTTTTACGATGAAATGACCGCCGCCACGATCAGAATGACGATCAGGTAGTTGTTGGATTGATCCCAAAGCCGCGCCATAAAACCCGGACGCGGCTTTTCGGTCAATCGTTGGAGCCGTATTGCTTTAATCGCGCTTGCGCTTCCTGCGGCGTCAACCCGCTTTCCAAATCTGTTTCCAGATGATTCGCGCCATAATCCCCGTGGTCTTGCCACGGGGATAGGCGGCTAAGCTATTTTATTCAACCCTCTTCCACCAGCACTGCTTACCTCTCAGCTTCATGATTTGCGGTACGGCGACCCAGAGGACGGCAATTGCGAGAAAGCTCAAGGAAACTGGGTCGGTCAGAAAGCGGGTGTAATCGCCGTTGTACAGGCTCATGGCCCGGCGCATGTTTTGGGCGGCTTTCCGCATGGCGGAAACCCTTGGCGCTGAACTCATACCAACTTGCTTTCAATAATATAAATATGGAGATATCTCCATGCTTTATCTTTAGATTCAGGTGGGTAGCCTCTATATCATCGAACGCAAATTGGTATCAGTTTTCTTATGGCGATAAAACCCTAACGCCGGGATTTTCGATCAGCGGCTTGTTTTTGGCGATGGAAAACCCGCCCCTACCTACAATCGGAGTGATTCCAAGCGTATCAGGCTCTGGCCGCTTTTCTCTTGTCCCAGAGCTTCTTGAGTCCGGGACTGACAAGAACCAGCAAACAGGTAATTATCAATATGGCGGTCAGCGGAACCGGCGCGATTTTGAGCGGCTGGGTGAAAACGTTCCAGGTCGTCGAAAGAAGCGTATCGCCGTCCGCGATGGTATAGGCCCGCCGCAGATTGGATTCGCAAATCTTGCCGAGAACCAGGCCCAGGATCATCGCCGAAACATCGAACTTGCAGGCGACAAAAGCAAAACCGATAAGCCCGCAGACGGCCATGACCATCACGTCGGTGGCGATGTTCTTGGTGGCGAACGCGCCGATGGTCGCCATCATGATGATCATCGGTCCGAGGATGGCGTAGGGGATGCGCAATACCTGAACGAATACCTTGGCCAGTATCATGGCGGCAAAAATCATGACGATATTGGCGAAGAACATGGAGGCGAAGGTGGCTGACAGGAATACCGGCTGTTTCACCAGCAGCATCGGGCCCATCTGGACGCCCTTCAACACCAGGGCGCTCATCATGATGGCGGCGGCGTTGCCGCCGGGGATGCCCAGCGAGAGCAGCGGGACCATCGAGCCGCCGGTCGCCGCGTTATTGCCTGTTTCCGGCGCGGCGATGCCGTCGATACAACCCGTGCCGAATTTTTCGGGATGTTTGGACAGCTTCTGTTCCATGGAATAGCACATGAAGGCGGCGATAGTCGCGCCCGCGCCGGGGAGGATGCCGATGACGGTACCCGCGACCGAGCAGCGGATGATGGTCCATTTGACCGAGAGTAATTCCCACAGCTTGGGAAACACTGTCTTCATCTGCTTGACTTCGCCCACGGCGCTCAGGGTGTCGCGCTTCCTGGTCTGTTTCAACACTTCGGTCACGGCGAAGAAACCGATCATGATGGGGATCATTTCCATACCGCTGTTCAGCGACATGAAGCCGTAGGTCATGCGCGGAACCCCGAGCAGCGGGTCGATGCCGATACAGGCGATGAGCAGGCCGATCAGACCGGAAATGATGGTCCGGCAGATGTTGTCGACATCAAGGCTGGAGAGGATCGAAAGCCCGAGGAGGGCGATGGCGAACAGTTCGGCCGGGCCGAAGCTGACCGCCGCGGTGGTCAGGGGGCCGCACAGGAGAAGCATGGCCAGGGCGGCGAACATACCGCCGATGGCGGAACAGAGCAGTTGAATACCCAGGGCCTTGCCCGCCTGCCCCTGCTGGGCCATCGGGTAGCCGTCATAGGTGGTCGGGGCGCTGGAAGGCACTCCGGGGATTTTGAACAGGATCGCCGTCATGCCGCCGCCGGTGATCGACGCGCAGTAAACAGCCACCAGAAAAACAATGGACTCCACCGCGGTCATACTGTAGGTAAAGGGAATTCCCAGGGTGACCGCCATCGTGGCGCTGACGCCGGGCAGCGCGCCGAAGAGAGTCCCCAGAAACACGGCGGCGATGACGAAAAAAATCATCTTCGGCGTCAACATAACCGCGAAGCCACTTATCAGTAGATCAAGCATTTTTTACTCCTGTCACTCGAATAGCGATTCCACGAACAGCGCGAAGCTCCTGAGGAACGGAACATCGCCTCGCGGCAGCATGACATCGAGAAATACGGAAAAACCGATATAGAGAACAAAGGTGATGATGACCGCCGAAACGATTACCGTCACGGGACGGCCGCCCAGAATGAGGCCGTAACCGATCATGAACAGCGGGCAGGTGGCGATGAAGCCCAGGATATCGTACAGATAAGCCATGGCGATCAGCAGGATCATGCCGATGAAGAGTTTGCTCGTAAGCAGACGGCCCACGCTCGGGACAAAATCGGCAAAAGCCGCCGTGATGTCTTCTTTTTTGTTTCTTTTGAAGTAGCCGCGAATATTGAACGCGATGGCGATGAGCAACAGAACAATCAGAAATTGGGGCCATTGTTCCGCGCCCAGCTCGGAGGCGTCAGATTCAGGCATGGTCTCGCCCACATACCAATAGGTATACATCGCGGCGATCGCAAATAAGACATTGACAATCAGTTCCAAAGCCATTCTCTGTCTCCTGGCGTAAAAAAACGGGACAATGGGAAAAGCCAAATAAGCCCCATTGTCCCGGCTGTCAAGGAATTACTTGATGAGTCCCGAAGCCTTCAGGAACTCTTCAAACACCACGTAATCCGAATCGACGAGTTTCTTGAAATCGGCCTGGCCTTCAAAGCCTGTCCGCTCGCTATACCCTTCCTGTTCGCAGAAGTCCTGATAAGGCTTCATGGCATGGGCCTTCTTCAAAGCCGCTTCCATGGCGTCGATGGCCCCCTGCGGCGTGCCTTTTTTTGCCCAGATGCCGCGCCAGGTGCCGATATAGGCCGCAATGCCCATTTCGCCGGTGGAGGGAATATTGGGGAACGAAGCCAGGCGTTTTTCCGCCATGACGACCAGGGGAAGCACATCGCCCGATTCGATCAGGCCCGCTTCGTCGCCAGGCCCGCCGACGGAGGCGTCGACGTGACCGCCGACCAGGGCGGAATCGATTTCCGCGCCACCGGGGTAGCTCACGATTTTCACGTACTTGCCCACCTCGGTCATGGGAACCTTGAGGGACAGCGCGAGCACCTGGTTCAGCGATGCGGAGTCGGTGCCGCCGGCGCTCAACATGGCGATGGAAACCTGTCTGGGATTGGCCTTGATGTACTCAAGGAAGCTCTTGAAGTCGGTGTACTTACCCTTGGCACGCGCGGCGGAAGCCATGATGCCGTTGGTAGAATGCACCAGCTTGCCCACCGGAATGAAGGTGTCATGGAAATTGTAGGGAAGGCGCTTTTGCAGATCCAGCAAAATCTGGCTTTGGGTGGCCATCAGGAAGGTATAACCGTCGGCAGGCTGCTTTTCGGCGGCGATCGCGCCGTTCGCGCCGCCGGCGCCTTCGATGTGTTGCACTTCCGTGGTCACGCCCAGAACTTCCTGCACCAGGGGAGTGATGTTACGGATGGTCGGGCCGGAACCGCCTCCCGGCCCCCAGGGCGAGATAAAAGTAATCTTGCGGGTGAACTTCCAATCATCGGCGGCGGATGCCGCCATCGAACTCACGGCGCCCACGCTAACGAGCAGTGCCGCAATCATCAGTCGACCAATTTTTCTCATTTCAACTCTCCATAAAATTACAGCGTTATTACCGAAGACAGAAAAAGTACACACAACAAAGAGCGCCGGGGATGTCCGATCTTTACTGCCCACTCGTTGTAGCGCGTACGTAAACCTTGTACGTAAACCTTAAGTCCGACCTGCCTGGTTCATTCCTCAGTTGTTCTCCTGACCCTGATGGTCAGAACATCGGTCGATATTCCGAAAAACAGCGGATCGACGTATTTCCGGCCAATCCCGATCATAAAAATCGAGTAAGGCTATTAGACAGAAAGAAGCTTTCGCCAAGCTTTCAATCCTGGATTGGAAGGATGATTTCGACGATCAGCCCGCCCCCGGAGGCGTCGTCAAGATGGATCGCGCCGCCATGCGCCTGACCTATTTCCCGCGCAATGCACAGGCCGAGACCGCTGCCTTCGGAGTCGCCGCTGCCAAGAATACGATAGAAGCGCTGAAAGACCTTGCCGCGTTCGGACGGGGGAATACCGGGGCCATCGTCGGTCACGCGCAGGATCGCGCGGGTTCCGGCATGGGCGACGGCAAGCGTCACGTGACCGTTGGCCGGGGTGTAGCGCAAGGCGTTATCGACGATGTTGGAGATCATTTCCCTGAGCATCGTCGCGTCACCGTCCATGGGTAGCGGCGAATCGGGCGCTTCGAAAGCCAGCTCGATATTCTTCTCCAGGGCCAGGACGACGAAATCGCCGGCGACTTCACGGGCCAGTTCGGCGATGTCGAGCGTGGCGCGCTCCTGAATCAGACCGTTGGCCGGTTCGGCACGGGCCAGAATAAGCATCTGGCTGGCCATGTGCCGCGTGCCGCGGATGCTATTGAGCATGCTTTCGAAGGTTCGCCGCATTTCCTCCGGATCGCTCTGGCGTCCGCCATATTCCGCCTGGGTGCCGAGCACCGCCAGCGGTGTGCGTATCTGGTGCGCGGCATCCGCCAGAAAGCGCCGCCGGGCCTGGAGCATCTGGGCGAGCCGCGCCATGTGGTTGTTGATGGCGTCGATCAGCGGACGGACTTCGGTCGGCACCTCATTGACCGGAACGGGGGTAAGGTCTTCGGCGTTCCGCTGGCGGATCGATTCACGCAACGCGAGCAGGGGGTGAAAGATACGGGAGAGCGCGAAGCCGAGGACGGCGATGATCATCACGACCATCAGAATTTGCCACTTCAGGTTGTCCAGGAACAGCCGTAGCGCCAGTTGGGTGCGGGCTTCGGTCGTTTCGGCGAACAGGATGGTCACCGTGTCGCCGTCAGGAAGCTCCGGCGCGTACAGGCGTTTGGCGAGAATGCCCAGGCGGATGTCGTGTTCGCGGAAGCGCGAATCCACCATCAGGGGGATGCTGGTCGGCGGATCGATTTCTTTCGGGAGCAGCAGGTCTTCGTAACCGGTGAGCGCGCGGCCGTTGGGCTCAAGGATGGCGTAGTAAATGCGCTCCTGCACGCCATCATCGACCAGATCCATCGCCGCATAGGGAATATCCGCGAAGATGCGTCCGTTGGAGACGTGGATGTTTTCGGCAATGGCCTGGGTGGCTGTGGTGAGGGAACGATCGTAGGCATGATTGGCCGCGTCCATGGCGTTGCGGTACGACCAGACGGCGGTGATCAGCAGGATGGGGACGAGCGAGGGCAATATCCACCAGGCGAGGCGCTGGTGGAGGCTGACGGACGAAGTCGGTGGTTTACCCCACACTGCCGGAGGGTCCGGATTGTCCGGATTGCGCGGACAGAACGTAACCCAGACCGCGCATGGTGGTGATCGCCACGCCGGAACCTTCCAGCTTCTTGCGCAGGCGATGCACGTACAACTCGATCGCTTCCGGGTTGACGTCGTCGTCGATGCCAAAGACCTTGTCGAACAGCGCCTCGCGCGTGAGGGGTTTGCCCCGGCGGGTCAACAAGGCTTCCAGGACGGCCAGCTCGCGTTGTGTCAGCGCCAGCGGCTTGTCGTCAACCGAGGCGACCCGGTTCGTCGTGTCGAAGGCGAGTTCGCCGATCTGGACCACGGGCGCCAGTTTGTTGCTGCGGCGCAGCAGCGCCTTGATGCGCGCTTCGAGTTCCACGACTTCAAAGGGTTTCGGCAGGTAGTCGTCGGCGCCGAGATTGAGCCCTTTCACCCGATCCTCCGGCGATCCGCGGGCGGTGAGAATCAGGATCGGGAGCTGGGCCGTGCGCTCCTGACTGCGGACGCGGCGCAGGATTTCCAGCCCGTCCATCCCCGGCAGCGACAGGTCGAGGATCGCGAGATCGTAAGTTTGCGTGTACAGCGCCGTGACGGCATGATCGCCGCGCGCGATCACGTCGACGACGAATCCCGAGTGCCGGAGGGTCTTTGCGACCCAGATGGCCAGGTCGGCGTGGTCTTCAATCAGCAGCAGACGCATGAGAGTGGAGGTGGGTTGGCGATTGGTTTGGCAAATGCGGGCGAGGCCAGCGGTACAATCGAACAAGCGAAAGAATAACAAATCGGAAGGCATTGTCTTGAATTATTTACGTTTGGCTGTGAGCCTGATCGGCCTGTTCGTTGGGGGCGCTGTTCAGGCCCAGGCCGGAACCGTGGTGATCTATGGGGCGACCGATCGGGAGGCGGCCGAGCCGCTGATCAAGGATTTCGGAGTCCTGCATCCGGAGATCAGGGTCGTCTATCATGAACTGAGTTCGAGCGAATTACATCGGCGCTTTCTCGATGAATACACAAGCAACAGCCAGGCCGACGTGCTGTGGAGTTCGGCGATGAACCTGCAGTTCAAACTGGTGAACGACGGCTACGCCGCGCCCTTCAAATCAAGCGAAACAGCCGCCCTGCCGGCGTGGGCGATCTGGAAGGACGAGGCCTTCGGGACCACCTTCGAGCCGATCGTCATCGCTTACAACAAACGCTTGATCCCGGTCGCCGATGTGCCCCGGACCCATGCCGAACTGATCCGCTTCGTGAAGGAACGCTCCTCGCCCGGATCGCGCCGCCTGGTGGCTACCTACGACCCGCACAACTCCGGCCTGGGCTATCTGCTGCATACGCAGGACATGGAGGCGAATCCCATGGCCTTTTGGGAACTCATGCGCTCGTCCGCGCGCACGGGCATGTTCCTCGAATCGACCACGGCGAAGGTGCTTGAGCATGTCGCCAATGGAAACGCCTTGATCGGATACAACGTGCTCGGCTCGTACGCCCTGGTCAAGGAGACGGAAAACCCGAACATCGGCGTCGTTCTGCCCGGCGACTATACCTTGATCCTCAGCCGGATCGCTCTCATCAGCCGGCGCGCGCCGCATCCGAAAGAAGCCAGGATGTGGATGGATTACCTGCTGTCGCGGCGGGGACAATCGGTGATCAACGATACGGGCCTGTTTTCAGTCCGCGAGGATCTGTCGACCAGCAACCGCTCGGCCGTGGTGTTACGCTTGCAACTTGGCAATGCCTTTCGTCCCATCGTCACCGGCACGGGTTTGTTGACTTACCTTGATCGGATGAAACGCGAACTGTTTATCGAGAATTGGGAATGGAGCCTGCATGGAATTCAAGGATTATTACCAGACGCTCGGCGTGGCGCGCGAAGCGACGGCGGATGAAATAAAGAAGGCTTTCCGCAAGCTGGCGCGTAAATATCATCCGGATGTTTCGAAGGAAGTGGATGCCGAGCAGCGCATGAAGGAAATCAACGAGGCCTACACGGTGCTCTCCGATGTCGAGCGGCGCGCGGCTTACGATCGGCTTGGGAACAGCCACCCGTCGGGCGAGAATTTCCGGCCGCCGCCCGGTTGGGATGCCGGTTTCGAGTTCTCCACGCGCGGCGACCAGGGCGGTTTTGCGCCGGGCGACGCGACCGATTTCAGCGATTTTTTCGCGCAGATCTTCGGACAAATGGGCACCTCGCGCGCGGGAGGCGGTTTTGGCGGATTCGCTCAGGGCCGGGGAAGCGCGCATCAGAGGCAAGGAGGGCGCGGCGAGGATCATCACGCCAAGGTACTCCTTGAGGTCGAGGACGCCTTTCATGGCGCGACGCGCCAGCTTTCCCTGCGCGCGCCGAAAATCGACGCCGAAGGCCGTGTGACGATGGAGGAACGGACGCTCAAGGTCAAGATTCCGGTCGGCGTGCGCGAGGGCCAGGTCATCCGTCTGGCCGGGCAGGGCGCGCCGGCTTACGGTAGCGATGCGCCCGCCGGGGATCTGCTGCTAGAAGTGCATTTTCAGCCGCACGCGCGGTTTCGCGTCGAGGGGCACGACCTTTATTGCGATCTGCCGGTGGCGCCGTGGGAAGCGGCTCTGGGCGCCGTCGTCCCGGTGGAATTGCCGGGCGGCGCGCTCAAACTGCGTGTTCCGGCGGACTCGCAGGGCGGCGGCACACTGCGCGTGCGCAGCAAGGGCATTCCCGGCAAGCCTCCCGGCGACGTGATTCTGCAGCTCAAGATTGTGTTGCCGCCGGCGGATACGCCGAAAGCGCGCGAACTCTATGCCACCATGGCGCAAGAGCTGGATTTCGATCCGCGCCGCCTTACAGGGAGCTAAAGCCATGCCCGATGACGATATCCTGATTGCCACCCTGATGGAAGAGAGTGGCCTGACGCTCGAACAGATGGCCTCGGCCTGCCATGTCGAACTCGAATGGCTGGCGCGCCATGTCGACGACGGCTTGTTCCCGCACGCCGAAAGCATGGCGGGGAACTGGCGTTTTTCCAGCGTCTGCCTGTCGCGCGCCCGACGCATGCGCGAGCTCGAACAAAATTTCGACGCCGTGCCGGAACTGGCGGCGCTGGTCGCCGATCTGCTCGAAGAAATGGACAGCCTGCGCCGTCGCGTTGGTGCTCGATGATGTTGATGCGCCGCTGCTGGATTCCGGCTTGCGCCGGAATGACGAGGCAGCATAGGTTGGCGGTGAGCGAAGCGAACCCCAACGCCAGGCAATGAGTTATCACCAAACGTAAACGTTAAAGACGCAATAAGGAGAAAACCGTGGAACAGAAAATCGATCAGGATGTCATTGATCTCTACAACGAGTACTGTCATGGATACATCGGGCGGCGCGAGTTTTTCTCGCGGGCGGCGGCGCTGGCGGTGGCCGGAGGGTCCGGGCTGGTCATGGCGCAGGCCTTGCTGCCGCGTTACGCGCAGGCACAGACGATCTCATTTACCGACGCGCGCATGAAAGCCTCCTACGTCACCTACTCCTCGCCCGGCGGCAATTCCGGGAGCATGCGCGGCTACCTCGTGCAACCGTCGGGCGCGGGACCGTTCCCCGCCGTGCTGGTGGTTCATGAAAACCGGGGCCTCAATCCCTACATCGAGGATGTCGCCCGGCGTCTGGCCGTCGAAGGCTTTCTCGCGCTGGCGCCGGATGGCCTCGCGCCGCTGGGCGGCTATCCGGGTAACGACGACGACGGACGGGAATTACAGGCCAAACTCGATCCAGCCAAACTGCGCACCGATCTGCTCAACAGCGCGCGTTTCCTCAAAACGCACGCGCTGTCGACGAAGAAGCTCGGAGCGACGGGATTCTGCTACGGCGGAGGAATCGTCAACTACCTCGCCGCGACGCTGGGCGACGAATTGCAGGCGGGCGTTCCTTACTACGGCGTGGCGGGCGACCCGGCCGGCGTCGCCAACATCAAGGCGCCGCTGGCCTGCCATCTGGCGGAGCATGATGAGCGCATCAACGCCACCTATCCGGCCTATGAATCCGCGCTCCAGGCGACCGGCGCGAATTACCAGATCTATCGCTATCCGGGAACGCAGCACGGCTTCCACAACGACTCGACGCCCCGCTACAACGAAGCCGCCGCCAAGCTTTCCTGGGAGCGGACACTTGCGCATTTCAGGAAGTATCTTGCCTGAGGCAGCTTGGAAGAATGTTGGGTTTTGCTCACCCCAACCTGGTGTCGTGACTTGGAAATACACAAGCAAAACCTTTGCGTGAAATACGGCCAACAGTAGACTTGAAAAGAAAATGAACAGCCCCACTTTCTTGATAATCGAAATAAGGAATGAGTCTTTGATAAAAACCGCTGAAGCGTACAATCCGGTTGTAGGTTATAGCGGAGAAAGGAGTCGCGATGAACCTGGTCTATAACAGCGAGTATTACGCCATTCTGGCCTATCCCGTGCAGGAAGGCTTTGAGTTGGTGGACAAGCAGGGAAGGCGAAGCCTGTTCGTTCAGGGTTCGGTGGCTGTCGGCCTGCGCGAGGCGATCGACCGCATTCCGAATAATGAGCGCGATATGGATTCGATCGATTCGCTGCTCGACGACTATTGCGCCGGCGCCGCGAAGCCGATTGTTTTTCATTGAATTTTTTGTTGTCAACATCCTGTGTGGAGGGTTTTCCGGTGGCTATTTCTCTTTCCAGATATGGGCAATTCCTCGATCAGACTTTTCGCCTGGGGATTTATCGCTCCGAATATGAGCAATTTCTTGAGCAAATGCGCGCCCAACATCCTGAATGGGAGCGTGCTCAGCGTGAGGGCCTGAACCGCTTGTGGAACAAGAAGGTGGATCTGGCCGAATTGAAATCATATCGCGAGGCAAGCGAGAAGAAAAAACCGTATCCGTACGACGTAAACTTCTAGGGAGCCGCCGAAATGAAATTTACTTATTCCAATCCTACAGTCATTCATTTCGGCCAGGGCAAGATCGCAGCCATAAGCAAGGCCATCGACTCGGCACGCAAGGTACTGGTGATCTATGGCGGCGGATCGATCAAAAAAAACGGTGTTTACGACCAGGTCGCGGCGGCGCTGGAAGGGCGGCAGTGGCGTGAATTTTCTGGCGTCGAGCCGAATCCGGCGGTCGAAACCCTGGATCAGGCCGTGGCCTTGATCCGCAAGGAAAAGCTGGATTACATCCTGGCCGTTGGCGGCGGGTCGGTCATCGACGGCAGCAAGTACGTGGCTGCGGCGGCTTGTTACGACGGCGAAGGCTGGGACATCCTGACCGGCAAACACCGCGTGCAGCAGGCGCTGCCGCTAAGTGTCGTGCTGACGCTGCCGGCAACCGGATCGGAGTCGAACAACGGCGCGGTCATTTCCAAAAAGGCGCTACAGGAAAAACGGATCTTCTCGTCCAATGCGGTGTTTCCTCGCTTTGCCGTGCTCGATCCGGATGTCATCAAGTCGCTGCCCGAGCGGCAGATCGCCAACGGCCTGGTCGATGCCTTCGTGCATGTCTGCGAGCAGTACATCACCTATCCCGTACAGGCGTGGGTGCAGGATGGTTATGCCGAGACGCTGCTGCGCAACCTGCTCAACCTGTCGCTGCAGTTCAAGGAACGCGACAACGACGCGTGGCGCGCCAACTTCATGTGGACCGCCAATCAGGCGTTCAACGGCCTGATCGGCGCCGGCGTGCCGCAGGACTGGGCGACGCACATGATCGGACACGAATTGACCGCCGCCTACGGCATCGACCATGCGCGCACCCTGGCTATCATCCAGTCCGCGCTGCTGCGCGACCGGATCGAAGATAAAAAAGTAAAACTGGCGCAACTGGGGCGTATCGTTTTTGGTCTGGCCCCGGATGTGGATATCGCCCAGCGCACCATCGCGGAGATCGAAAAACTGTACCGCAGCCTCGACATCCCCGTGTGGCTCTCCGAGGCTGGTGTGACCGACGCCACCGCGCCTGATCGCATCGCCAGGAATATCGAGGCACATGGTCTGACAAAACTTGGCGAAAAAGGGGAAATCACGCCGGAAGTCGTGCGTCGGATCGTGGCTGCAGCGGCCTGAGCTAAAAATTTGACCCGGCGGTGGAGCATCACCCAGGTTCATGCCGGCCACACCTGGAACGTCCTTCCCCAGCAGGCCGTACTGTGCGGCACCGTGCGTTCATTCAAAACCGAAGCCCAGGATGTCATCCAGCAGCGCCTCGAAAAACTGAGCGCGGAAATCGCTTCCGCGTTTGATCTGGGGGCCAGGGTGCGTTACGAGCGGCGCTATCCCGCCATGACCAACGCCGAAGCGCCCACCCGCATTGCGATAGCCACCGACGGCCGTGGTCGGCGCCGAGCGCTTTAACCCCAATCCCTCCCCGACAATGGGCGTGGAGGATTTTTCCTTCCTGGCCAACAAGCGTCCCGGCGCTTATATCCTACTGAGCGCAGGAACAGGACAAGGTTCCCAACACAACCCTCGCTACGACTTCAATGACAACATTCTGACCCTCGGAGTAGCTTATTGGGTCGAACTGGTTCTTCAGGTACTGAGTCGGGGGTAAGGGGTGTCCCTTCTCCCTGTAGGAGAAGGTGGCCGAAGGCCGGATGAGGGGCTGGCGGGGTAAGGGCACGGGTTATGCCATCCACCTCCGTATGAAGAACCCCGTCATTCTGGCGCAAGCCGGGTATCGAACTTGAAATCACGTGCAGTCCTCAGCGTTACCTGGCTCATTCCCGGATGATTTGGATTGATGGCGATATTCAACGCTTCTGGAACAATAACCGAAGGAAGAAAAACCCCAAGATACGTTCCGCTTTTGATGAATTTATCGCCAAACCGGGCTGAGCTATCCGAAGCCGGAAGATCGTCCCAGCCTGAAGGTAATTGATTTCGGCCGGGCCGCCAGTAAAGCGCAGAGTCATCCGGCAGCGTGAACTCAACAATGACAAGATCGGGCGGGACGATGGAGGCGGTGTGTACCAGCGTCTCAAGCACGCAAATTTCGACCGTGGCGCCAAGATAAATCACATTGACCCCAAGCGAATTCCAACGACCGCCGGTCAACGCCGAGCCTTGGCCGATACGGTCATTGGCGTGCGCGCGCTTGGAAATTCTCCAGGCCAGCATCAGGCCGCGCCGCCGTACTCAATCGCGGACAGCGCCTTGCGTACCGCTTGAGCGCCAAACTCATTATCGAGCACTCCCAGCGGCGAAGCGCCGCCCAGCGCAATATTGGGCGTCTTCAGCCACCGTGCCGCCTGCATGTGGTCGCCAAAAATCTGCCGGCATGTGTTTTGTATATCGGCAAGACGCATCAGCCGTTCCGTTGGCGCCTGATCCAGCAGTTCATCCTTTTCCAGTTTTCGATGAAAGGTGCTGGAAGAAACACCGGCAAAGCAGAGCATTTCAGCCTGGCTAATGCCCAAATCTCTGGCGGCCATATCAAACAGATTGGCGGGAAGTCCCTCTCTCACAGATGTCATTCGCTTGCTGGTGGTCTGGTTCTGAAACATGACGAGCCAATCCCGGTAGCTGTCCTCCTGCCGGTTCAGGGCCTTGTCACTTCCTGAAAACTTGCGCGGCTTTTGGCGCGTGGGGACGGCCGCGACTTCCCGTACTGCGTTCCTGGCGACTGTTGTCGGCATGGCAATCTCCTTTCAATTGGGAAAATTGTATGCTCATTTGGGAGTAACTGCAAGGAGCGCATTCATCCCTCGCTCTCTTCCTCCCCGAGAATCCCCCTCGCGACGCGGCAGCCGCTGCGCACGGCGCCTTCGAGCGTTGCCGGGTATTCGGCGCATACATAATCGCCTGCCAGCCACAAGCCGCGCAGGGCGGTTTTCGCGGGCGGGCGGGGGAGTCCGGGACGGCAGGAGAAAGTGGCGCGCCGCTCGCGGATGACCCGATACCCGTTCGGTTCCGGCAGCGGTCGTCCGAGCGTCTGCTGTAATTCGTCATGCAGCGCCGTGGCGAGTGAATCGTTGTCGCGTTCGTCCCAGGCGCCCTGGGCGCTGAGCACGCATCCTACGATATTTGCGCTCTCTGGCTGCTGGCTGCTGCGGTCGAATACCCATTGCCCGAGAGGGCCGCTCATGCCGAGCATGGGGAATGACAGGCGCAAGGATTCCGGATAAGCCAGATAGACCGTGCCGATGGGTTCGAACGGGTAGACGTCCAGCAGGGCGGCGATGTCGCGGGTTTCCGCGTGATGGCGTAACAGGCTGGAGGCGTGTTGCGGCGCGGCGGCGATGACGGCCTGTTCGAATCTTTCGCCGTTGATGGCAAGCGATTGTTCGCAACATTCGATACATTCGACGCGGGCGGACAGCCGGATTTCTCCGCCGCGAGCGGTGATGAAGCGGGCTGCCGGGTCGGGGAATATCTGGCTTAAATCGGTTTGCGGCAGCAACAGGTCGCTGTTTTCCCGTGTGCCGTCGAGAACTTCACGCAGCACATTGGCGAAGATTTGCGCCGAAGCGCGCTCCGGCGGTGTGTTGAGCGCCGCCAGACACAGCGGTTCCCACAGAAAGCGGCGGAGGTTTTCCCGTTGCCGGTGACGATCGAGCAATTCGGCGACGGAAATATCGTCCGTGAGTTGGTAGTTGCTGGCCTGCAAGGCGCGAATGAAGCGCACGGCGACCCATTTCTCCCTTGGCGGGCAGCCCCTGGCCGTCAGCAATCCCAGCGCCAGATGGAAGGGCGCGGGCAGGCGCGGCAGGCGAATACGGAAACCCTGGCGGGGATAGTCAAGTTCCAGCGATCTGCGTTGCAGCAGACGTTCGGGATCGGCGTCGCATTGCCGCATTATCCGCAAGGTTTCGTGGTAAGCGCCAATCAGAAGGTGCTGGCCGTTGTCGAACGCATGACCCTCGATACCTTCGATGCCTTCAAACTGTTCAAACTCTACGCGGCGCGCGCGTCCGCCAAGCTGTTTCGCCGCTTCGAATACGCAGACGGGCACGCCCGCCGCCGACAGTTCGACGGCGCAGGCGAGGCCCGCCCAACCGCCGCCGATGATGGCAACGTGTGAGCGCGTACTCACCCCTTGCTCACTCTTTTACCCACGTCCGCCAGGCGATCCACAGCTTGCGCAGCGGGGTGAGCGAAGTGCGTTGCTTGAGCACCAGGCAGCCGTCACGCTTGATCTCGTCGAGCAGCGTGCGGTAGATCGCGGCCATGATCAGGCCCGGTCGTTGCGTCTTGCGGTCGATGTCGGGCAACTGGCTCATCGCTTGCGCGTAATAACCTTCAGCGCGCTCGATCTGGAATTCCATGAGGCGGTGGAAATTTTCCGAATGACGGGCGTTCAGGATATCGGCGACCGGCACGTCGAAACGCTTCAGCTCGTCCATCGGCAGGTAAACGCGAGCACGCCGGGCATCCTCGCCGACGTCGCGGATGATGTTGGTAAGCTGGAAGGCCATGCCCAGGTCATTGGCGTACTTCAGCGTTTGCCGGTCGGCGTAGCCGAATATTTCGGCGGCCAGCAAGCCGACGACGCTGGCCACGCGGTAGCAGTACAGCGATAAAGCCTTGAAGTCGAGATAACGCGTTTGTCGCAGATCCATTTCCATGCCGTCGATGATTTCCAGCAACAGCTCTTGCGGCAGATTGAAACGGGGCAGCACGGCCTGCAGCGCCAGCGTGACCGGGTGCTGCGGTCGTCCGGCATAGAGTCCGTCGATTTCGGCGCGCCACCAGGCCAGCTTGCCGGCGGCGACTTGAGGATCATTGCATTCGTCGACGACATCATCCACCTCGCGGCAGAAGGCGTACAAGGCCGTGATTGCCTGTCGCCGTTCGGGCGGCAGGAACAGGAAGCTGTAGTAAAAGCTCGAACCGCTCGCCGAGGCTTTTTGCTGGCAGTATTCTTGAGGCGTCATGGGCTCATGATTACATAAACAGGGCGCGTCCGGCCATCCGCAGCCAATCCGTCGGGCCGAGCAGGGGGCGGTGACGGAAAACGTCGCCGCGCGCCTGCCGGATTTGTTCGAGAATGCGCAGTCCGCCCTGCACGGTCATGCGGATTTCCCAGCCGAGGCGTCCGGGCAGATCATGTACCAGCGGAGCGCCGGCGAGTATCAGTTGCCGCGAGCGGTCGACCTCGAAATCGAGCAGCGCAATCCATTCCTGCGTGCAGCGCTGTTCGGCGATCAACTGTTCGCTCACGCCAAAACGGACGAGATCCTCTTGCGGCAGATAGACGCGTCCCTTGGCCCAATCGATGGCGATGTCCTGCCAGAAGTTGATTATTTGCAGCGTCGAGCAGATGGAATCGGAATAGCGCAGGTTCTCTTCACTGGCGCGGTCGAAGAGGTAGAGCAGCAGGCGCCCGATCGGATTGGCCGAACGGCGGCAGTAATCCATGAGATCCGGGAAATCGGCGTAGCGCTTCTTCACCACATCCTGAGCGAAGGCGTCGGTCAGATCGCGGAAAAGCGAAATCGGCAGCTTCCATTCGGCAATGACCGCCGCAAGCTCCACGAATGAGGGAGATTGCGGGGGCTTTCCGCTTTCGATGAGGTCAAGTTCAGCGTTATAGGCGGCCAGCCCTTGCAGGCGTTCCGCGTCGCTCGCGTCTCCTTCGTCGGCGATATCGTCAGCCCCGCGCGCAAAGCGGTAGATGGCCTCGATCGGACGGCGCAAGCGCCTGGGCAGAAGAAACGAGGCTACCGGAAAGTTTTCATAGTGTTCGACGGGCATGGCGATGGTGAGGCTCGGTGGATAACGATCATCGGATAATCTTGGGCAAAACAGTTAACCACAACGGAGACGTCGAATACAACGATACAACGATGCAACGATACAACGAAAAAACAAGAGTTTTTCCGGCTTGTGCAAACTGCACTTTTTATCTCATTCTTGTGATAGCCGGAATCCAGAAATTTGATGAACGAACTGGATCTTGACCTGCGCCGGAACGACGGAATCCTGAGCATCATCGCTGGGCCTACACGCCTTGGCGCCGCGGATACTCATATATCGCCAATGTAATGTGTCAATACTTAACCAAAAAACGCTATTTTGGCGTAAAGAATAACAATTCTCCAGCAGAGCCGGTGGTTTCCCCTTTGTGAATAAACGATTCCGAAACAAACGACAGACATCAAATCCACAAAGACTTTAAGTTAGTGTGCCCAAAGTGCGAGGAATCAGACACGGAGAGATTGACGGAAAGATGGATGTTGGCTTTCATTACGCCGATTATATTCAGGCAAGCTTTTCCATTGGTCACATGGCCCAATGAGCCCAATGCGACCCGGATTTACCGGGACAGAAACACGGTGACTCGTATGCCTTTCCGTTGGTCTGTGGGGGCCAATGCGACATTTTCGTCAAAGTCGAGCTCCACTACCTCGAATCCACGGCGTTCCGCACGAATTCTCCGGTCATCCAATTCCAGTGAAGTGGAGTCGTCCGAGACCCTTCTGTCCGAGGAACGACGGCGATCATATAAAGCTGACTGAGACCCCATAACCAAATCCTTGTTTACAATATTACAGTACGCTCAACTTGCTGCTTATTTTACGCAATTATCGTTGAGCTGCCATATCCTTCCATCGCCTTCCATCGCACGAAAATTGCCTTCCATCGCGCATTCACCAGAGTGATATGAGCTGTCGAGGCGCGCCCTCATTTTTTCAATGGATCCATGGAAGAGGAATTCCATATTCAATGCGTCGGCAGGGCGACGCATCAGGGAAACGCTGGCAATTCACTGTTCACCGATGTTCGATTTTTTCCGATTTTCAATGGCCCGCCCGGAGAGATTCGAACTCCCTACCCCTTGGTTCGAAGCCAAGTGCTCTATCCAAATGAGCTACGGGCGGTATGAAGGTTGATCGACCAACACAACCGACCTGCACGCGGTTGACATGAATTGCGGAAAGCAAAAAGCCAGTCGGTGTGACTGGCCTGAATGCTTGTATTTCGATTGTGGAGACGAACGGGATCGAACCGTTGACCTGTTGATTGCGAATCAATGGACAGGGTGTTTTCTGTTGATTAACGATGTTTAACAAACGTTGATAAATCAATGACTTAATGACAAAATAAGGTTAATGGGGTTATATGGAAATTGCTTGAAATTAACCGGAAATGTAACCCCGGCGTGACTCCAGCAGAAAATTAACAGGTTGATCCCACGAAAAACGCGCTGAATTTTACCAAAGAATCCATCTTTGCGCTGCCGACCCCGGAAACAGGGAAGCGCGCCGTCTATCTGGACACGAAAACGTCGGGGTTACAAATCCGGGTTACATCGTCCGGCGCAAAAACGTTTTCGGTCTACCGACGTGTGAAGGGTGGGCAGCCTGAGCGGGTGACGCTCGGACGTTTCCCGGCCATGACCGTTGAACAGGCCCGGAAGCTGGCAACGCGCATCAACGCGGAAATCGAGGAAGGATCAAGCCCGGCGTGAGTCAAAAGGGCACTCCGGCAGGAATGTACCTTTCGCGCTTTGTTTCAGGAATACGGTGAACGTCATGGCAGCAAAAAAAATCATGGCGCAGTGACCTGAGCATGTACAAGACCCACTTGCAACAGCTCGCAGGGCTGAAGGTTTCCAAAATTGACAAGGCCACAGTCTCGCGCATCCTGTCTAATGCCGAGAAATCTGGCCTTGCTGGCGCGTCAATCAACGCTATTCGGGCGCTGGTTTCCTCTGTCTTCAACCGGGGGATCGAGTGGGGCTACGTGATGACAAACCCCGTCGTCGGGATCAAGACCCGGTCAAAAGTGAAACGGGATCGTTTTTTGCAGGCTGGCGAGTTGCCAAAGTTTTTTCAGTCGCTGGCCGCTGAGCCGAATGCCACAATCCGTGACTTCATTCTGCTGGCGTTATTGACTGGCGCGAGGCGGTCAAACCTGCTGGCGATGCGCTGGAGTGATGTTGTTCTCACGGAGTCTGTCTGGCGTATCCCGATGACCAAGAACGGCACCCCGCAGAATGTGACGCTTTCACCCGAGGCCGCGGCAATCCTGATCGAACGCAAAGAAACGGCAGACGCTGGCGCGGTGTATGTGTTCCCTGGACACAGTGCGAGCGGTCACCTTGAGGAACCGAAGGCGGCCGTTATCCGCGTCATGCAACGGGCGGGCATTCCCTACGGGCGGAATGTTGAGGATGGCGTGACGTTTTGCACGATCTACGTAGGACGCTTGGAAGCTGGCAGGCAAAAACCGGCGCTTCCCTGGCGATCATCGGGAAAAGCCTGAATCACAAAAGCCCACAGGCAACGGCAATCTATGTAAGGCTCGATCTTGATCCGGTACGCGCGGCGGTCAATACCGCAACGGCGGCGATGATGGCAGCTGGCGGCATGAGGGAGCAGGCGGAAATTGTGCCGTTGCGGCGGAAAGTTTTTGCGAAAGCTGAAGGAAAAATACGATGAGTGAACTTCTCCCACACCCCAACCCGGAAGTCGACGCATTCGAGCAAGCCTTGTTGTGTTCGCTTGGACAGGCAAAACGCGGTGAGGCTAGCCGTGTCTCCACGCTGGAGGATACTGCCGCCCGCAAACAGGGAAGGCCCGTTGGTAGCGCCAAAGCTTCTCCCAAGGTGAAAACAGCGATCCGCTTTGACCCCGATGTATTGGACGCACTTAAGGCGACCGGTAAAGGCTGGCAGACGCGAGTCAATGACGTAATGCGCGAATGGTTGTTGAAATCGCCTTCTGCCTGATGGCCACACGTAGCGGGTTTTGCCGCGCCTATCCCGACGGGGAGAAAACCGGAAGTCCTACCGGCTGGCGCGGCTCCTGAATAGGAAATCGTGAAGGACGCGATGATGGATAAGGAATACGTATCGAAAACAGTTGCTTGGGATGCGGTTAATTTGGCTTTTAACGCATGGTTGAAGAAACATGGTCTTGAT
The DNA here is from genome assembly GCA_025997075.1 of Betaproteobacteria bacterium. Taxonomy (GTDB): domain Bacteria; phylum Pseudomonadota; class Gammaproteobacteria; order Burkholderiales; family Rhodocyclaceae; genus Propionivibrio. The sequence continues at coordinate 20,558 of BNUC01000056.1, forward strand.
AATGATGCTGTCGTTTCTGAAGCCCAAGAGATATTTATTCGGGATGTTTGGAAGCAATCCGAAATAAATATAAAACAGACGGAAAACCTTAACAAGACTCTTTCCGAGTTGCTGCAAGACGTGGGCTTTGCCATTTTACCAGACGTACCACATAAAATAATTCATCTTATCGTTTCTTATGCCGGCCAAGCGATAGATGCAGAAAAGGCGTTATCTGTAGAAGATGCAATTACCAAAGCGAGTAAAGCAATGTACTGGTGTGGTGTTTTGGACTGCCTAATGCCGAAACGTAAATATGCGAACAAGATATTTTTAAGTTTGATTAGTGCGGACCGAAGCGAACAAAAAAAAGAAAATGGCAACACTAGGTGCCGAGGGAAAACTATTAAAAGACCCCAGACAGAAAGAAAAAAATTTGTTCGCGAATGTTGGGATGACTGGCAAAAAGACCCTAAAAAATATCGTGGAAAAGCTGTATTCGTTAGGGATATTCTCACGAAAGTAGAATCCTTGAAAAGTGCATCGACAATAGAAGGCTGGTGTCGTAAGTGGGAGAAAGAAAAATAGTCACTCTGCCAGCAAGATGAGTATTCTGCTTGCTCGATGCGCACTCTGCTGGCTTGGCTGTCTTTTGCGAAATTTTAAAGTATAGATAATCCATTCTCGTTGCAATCCAATAACGAGAATGGATTATGAACAATCAACATTTAGAAACTGGCATCACGCCTGATGCAATCCTTGACACTGCGCAGGCAGCTAACCACCTTGGAATAACGAACCCCCAAACGCTCGCCGTCTGGCGCGGCACCGGAAGCTATTCCTTGCCGTTCGTTAAGGTTGGGCGTTCCATCAGGTATCGCTTCTCCGACCTTGATGCGTGGCTTGAGAGCCGAGCCCGCAACAACGGCGCTACGGCGTGAGGAGGACGAGATGAAAACATCTAAGACACTGTTATCAAACAAACTAGACAATTAAGTTAAGACAGGAGAGATTCTGTAGTTCCATTCGCCATGGAATTCTGCGGGTTTGATATTCAAACTTTCATAATCTTCATCTGAAACCTTGCCGCCTTTTTCATAGACACGTTCATCAAGCACACACTT
>BNUC01000057.1 GCA_025997075.1 Betaproteobacteria bacterium
ATCGTGAAACTCCTTTCTTTGAGTGTGCTTGGCGGCTCACTCCGCTAGTTTCACTGATGGACGTCCGAAAATGTCAAACTTCTACTGCCACCCCGGCATAGCCGGGGGATCTCCCTTGATGGTTTAGAGAGGAAATCGAAATATGACGGAAGAAATTCTGGAAAGGCTGCCCGGCTCTCCGGGTTGCTTCATCTGCGACAGTAACGAGTCCAATCCCCGCGCCCTGCGCTTGAAGATAATGTGGGACGATCAGGCCCAGGTCGTGAAAATTCCCTTCTGCCCCGATCATGGCTGGTGCGGTTACAGCGACATCGTTCATGGCGGTCTGGTGGCCGCGGTGCTGGATGAAGCCATGGCCTGGGCGGTGAAGCGTCAAAGCGGGCAATGGGCTTTCACCGCCGACTTTCATCTGCGCTATAAAAAACCGGTGGAACCGGGGCGGAATTACACGGTCATTGCCGAGGTCGGCGATCTGGGCGGTCGTAAAATTACCGCTCAGGCCAGGGTGCTTGACCAGAATGAGCGGCCGGTGGCTCTGGCCGAAGCTGTTTTTCTGCCCAGCGATTCGGCGCGTCCCCGCTCTGCGGCGGGGATATAGGAAAGACTCCGGGCCTCTCATCACTCCGTTATTCCCGCGAAGGCGCACTGCTGTCCGGAATAAGAAACAGCGAGATTGAAGGAAAGAGTTGCAGGGCAAGGCTGACCGGCCATCAGGCCGCCGGACGCGCTCACATGAAGACCGGATATCTCGGAAACGTTCGCGCGCTGGCCGGTTACGCGATCGACAACAACGGAAAACGCTGGATCGTCGTCTTCCTGATCAACGATCCGCGCTCGCTTTCGGGCAAACCCGCCATGGACGCCTTGCTGCGGTGGCTGATGGAACGGTGAAAGGAAATGAGCAAGGAAATTGCGCGCTTTGTACCGATACGCCGCTAAAGACTCAAACAAAAATACTCCCGTTTTTTCGCGGGTTTGATACCTGCGCGGGCTATCGTCCCGTATCGTGAAACCGGCTTCTCGTGAACCGGAACTCCGCGGGTGGACAGAGTGCCAGCACGTGGTTAAACATAGTCACGAATAGAAAAATCAAACCACAGAAGGAGGAATACATGAAAGCGCAAACAGGGACAAGCACGACGAAAAATCCGGCTGAAGCGGGTAGGGAAGCCGCTGGCAAAGCGAAAGTGGGGCTTTCGAAAATTAAACTGGCATTTGTTTACAGCGGTGTGCAATACGATCAAAAGGCCTTGCTCGCCGCCGTTGCCGCCGAAATGCCGGGTGTGCCGCTCATCGGCAACACCTCTTTTACCGGCATCATTACATCCGAAGGCTACGTCACGGGCGACGACGGCTTCGTCGGTATTCTGGCCCTGGCGGACGATGGGCTGACTGTCGGGCGGGCGGCGGCCGAAAGGGGCGGCGACCCGCGCGAAACTGGCCGGAAGGTCGCGCGCGCGGCGCTGACGGCGGCGGGTCGGCGCGCGGACGGGAAGATAGAAGCGCCCGCCTATTTTTATATGGTCGCTTCACCGGGTGAGGAAGAATATTATCTGAAAGGCATCGCGGACATCATCGGGCGCGTCCCCTGCTTCGGCGGCAGCGCCGCGGATAACGCCATTGCCGGCGAATGGTCCCTCTTCACGGATGAACTCATTACCGCGAACGGCGTGGCCGTGGCCTTCTTCTACACCGACGCGGCTTTCGCGAACGTATTCACAGGCGCTTACGAAGAAAGCGAAAACGTCGGCGTCATCACGAAGATCAAGGGGGATCGTACCCTCGTCGAAATCGACGGCGTTCCGGCGGTCAAAAAATATGCGGAATGGACAAAGCAGAACCCGGACGATCTGCTTGGCATGAAGCTCCTCATCGCGACCATTACGGCGCCGCTCGGCATCAAGGACAGGCTGGGCGACCTGACGGCCATCCGTCACCCGATGAATGGCAACGATGATTATTCCATGAACATTGGCGCGAACCTCGCCGTAAACACGGCCGTCATTCAAATGCGCGGCGACGCGAACCAGCTCATCGCTTCGGTGGGCGAGAATATCCGGGCGGTCAAGAGCAAAATCGGCGCAAGGCCCGCAGCCCTGCATCTCGTGCATTGCGGCGGAAGACGCGCTGGCATAGGCGAGCGTATCGAGGAGGTCGCGCGCGCCGCGAAAGAGGCGGCTGGCGATAGTCCCTTCATGGTCGAATTCACGTTCGGCGAATACGGATATGAAGATGACGGCAATAACACAACGGGTGGGCTGATGCTTTCGTTCACCGCACTGGCTTAAAGGAGAACACCAATGAAATTGATTATAAACGGCAAAAAAACGGACAGCGTTTCAAACGAGACCTTTGAGGTCATCGCCCCGGCCACAGGCCAGGTGATCGACACGGTACCCAAGGCCACGGCCGAGGACATCCGGCTCGCGGTCGACGCGGCTGTTCCGGCCCAAAAAGCGTGGGCGAAGGTTCCTGTCTATAAACGCGCCGAGATCCTTTACAAATTCCTCGACATCGTCGAGCAGAACAAGGAGAGTCTCGCCCGTACCCTTTCCGATGAAAACGGAAAACCCATCACCGAGGCGCGGGCCGAGATCGGTAATATCCATATTGGTTTTTCCGGCTTTATCGAACACGCGAAGCACTTTTACGAGAAAATCATTCCGCCGGGCACCGAAGCGGGTCAGAGCGCGAATCTGCAGCTCGTGACGCGTGAACCCGTGGGTGTCATTGTTTGCGTCATTCCCTTCAACTTCCCCTGCGACCTCTTCGATCAGAAGGTCGCCCCGGCTCTGATGATGGGCAATGCGCCCATCGTCCTGCCTTCCTCCGATAATCCGCTGACCCTTCTGCGGCTGACGGAGATGCTCGGAGACGCGGGTCTGCCGCCGGGCGTCGCGCAGTGCCTGACCGCGCCGGGCAGCGTGAAAGCCGTCGCCGTGGCCGATCCGCGCGTCGCGCTGGTAACGCTGACAGGCAGCACGGAAGTGGGTATCTCAACGCAGGAACTCGCGGCGAAGAATCTGACGAAAACCGCTCTCGAACTCGGCGGCAATGACGCGTTCATTGTGCTTGAAGATGGCGATGTCGACCTGGCCGTGGAGGAAATGATCTGGGGCCGGATGTACAACGCGGGTCAGGTTTGCTGCGCGAGCAAGCGGTTCATCATCCACAACTCCCTGAAGGAGGTGTTTGCGAAAAAGGCCGTCGAGCGCATTGGCCGCCAAAAATACGGTGATCCGGCCAAAGATGACACGCAGATTGGCTGTCTCATCAGCGAAAAAGCGGCGCAGAAGGTCGAAGCCGAAGTGAACAAAACGATCGAACAGGGCGGAAAAATCCTGCTCGGCGGCAAGCGGAAAGGCGCTTTCTACGAACCTACCGTCATTACGGATGTGCCCAAAACCGCCGACGTGGCCAGAGACCTCGAAATTTTCGGCCCGGTGGTCTCCATCATCGGCTTCGAGACGGACGAAGAAGCCATCGAAATTGCGAATCAGTCGATCTTCGGACTTTCGAGTTGCGTGTTCTCGCGTGATTACAAGCGCGCGTGGAAAGTGGCCGCCCGGATGGAGGCGGGTGGCGCGGTTATCAACGGCGCCAGTTTCTTCCGCTCCTTTGAGATGCCGTTCGGCGGCTGGAAACAAAGCGGACTCGGCACGGAAGGCGTCATGAGCACGTTTGAAGAGATGACGCGGATGAAAACCATCGTGCTGAAAAATCTGATTTGATTTTTGTGTCTGGGGCCTTGGGGCGGGTCAGCCTCAAGGCCCTTCGTCGGAGAACGAAACGTTTACCGCGCGTAACCCAGCTTCCGCGAAATCTCCGCCGCCTTATTCTGGACATAGGCCGCCACCTCCGGGATGCGCTCCCTGGTCAGCAGGCTTGGCGGACCGCTCGCGCTGACGGCGGCGATGATTTCTCCCCGGTAATCAAAGATGGGCGCGCCGATGCAACGGTTGTTCAGGCTGTATTCCAGGTCGTCCATCGCCCAGCCCTGGGCGCGTACCTGCTTCAATTCGACGCGCAAGGTTTCGAGAGAGGAGATGGTGTTCGGCGTGAATCGGTTAAAGCTGCAATTCGCCATGATTTTTTCGAGTTCCGCCCTGCTGAAGCCAGAAAGCAGACATTTGCCCAGGGAAGAACAGTACGCGTGCATACGCAGACCGATCTGGGAGTACAGCTTTATGCCAGAGAAGACATCCATCCGTTCGATGTAGACCACCTGATTTCCATCCAGCACGCCGAGATGGGCGGTCAGACCGAGTTCCGCTGTAATCTGCGCGACGTAAGGTCTGGCTTCGGTCTGTAGTTCGAGACTGTTGATGTAGCAGCTAACGGCCTCGATCAACTTCAAGCCCATGTGATAGCAGTTATCTTCGCGCTTTTCGACATAACCCCGCTGAGCCAGGGTCGAAAGCAGTCGATGCGCCGTGCTCTTGTGCAGGCCGATGCGCCGCGCCAGTTCCGTCACGCCGAGACCGCTCTGCTCCGTCGAAAGGGCTTCGATGATATCCAGCACCCGTTCGATGGATTGCACCCCGGTTCTTTCATCTTTGTGGTTCTGCCCCGCTTCGTTTACTTCGTCATCCGGCATGATCAAGCACTCCGCCTGGGTAGAAATCCATTTTACGTCACCTCGGATGGCGAAGCGGGAGGATTCTGTCGCTACAGCCCGAGATCGCCCCACAGGGCATCGACCCGGCGCTTGACTTCGGTATCCATGGTGATCGCTTTCCCCCATTCCCGGTTTGTTTCCCCCGGCCATTTGCTGGTGGCATCAATGCCCATTTTGCTGCCCAAGCCCGCCACGGGACTCGCGAAATCGAGGTAGTCGATGGGTGTATTTTCGGCGATCAGCGTGTCGCGCGCCGCGTCGACGCGCGTCGTCATGGCCCAGACCACCTCTTTCCAGTCGCGGACGTCAACATCATCGTCGACGACAATGATGAATTTGGTGTACATGAACTGACGCAAGAAGCTCCATATTCCGAACATTACGCGCCTCGCGTGTCCGGGATACTGCTTGCGGATGCTCACCACCGCCAGACGATACGAACAGCCTTCCGGCGGCAGATAAAAATCGGCGATTTCCGGGTACTGTTTCTGCAGCAGAGGCACGAAGACTTCGTTGAGCGCCACCGCCAGTATCGCGGGCTCGTCGGGCGGCTTGCCGGTGTAGGTGCTGTGGTAGATCGGATTTTTCCGCATGGCGATGCGTTCGATGGTGAACACGGGAAATCTCGCCTGTTCATTGTAATAGCCCGTGTGATCGCCGTAAGGCCCTTCGAGCGCCGTCTCATTCGGGTCGATGGAGCCTTCAAGCACGATCTCCGCCGATGCCGGCACCTGAAGATCCGCTTTGGCCTGCCGTTCTCCCAAGCATTTTACGAGCTCGGTCTTCGCGCCCCGCAACAAACCGGCAAACTGGTATTCGGACAGATTATCGGGCACCGGCGTCACCGCGCTGATGATCGTGGCCGGATCACAGCCGAGCGCCACGGCCACCGGGAAAGGCTGGCCGGGATATTGCAAACAATGATCCCGGAAATCGAGCGCGCCGCCCCGATGCGCCAGCCAGCGCATGATGACCTTGTTGCGTCCGATCACCTGCTGCCGGTAAATGGCAAGATTCTGGCGCGGCTTGTCCGGGCCGCGCGTCACCGTCAAGCCCCAGGTGATCAGTGGCGCGACATCTCCCGGCCAGCAATGCTGGATCGGCAATCGCGCGAGATCCACGTCGTCGCCCTCCCAGATAACCTCGTGGCAGGGCGCGGAAGAGATGATTTTCGGCGACATGTTGAGCGCCTGCCGGAGCACGGGGAATTTGTCCCAGGCGTCTTTCAAGCCCTTCGGCGGCTCCGGTTCCTTGAGACAGGCGAGCAGCTTGCCGACCTCGCGCAAGGCTTCGACCGACTCCTGCCCCATCCCCAGGGCCACGCGGCGCGGCGTACCGAACAGATTGCCGAGCACCGGGATCGAATGCCCCCTGGGCTTCTCGAACAAAACAGCCGGCCCACCGGCGCGCAACACCCGGTCGCAGATTTCCGTCATTTCCAGACGGGTATCGATTTCGGCACGGACGCGTTTGAGTTCGCCCATGCGTTCCAGTTGCGCGATGAAATCGCGGAGGTCGTGATAGTTCATGGAGGTTCGTGGTAGCAGACAAAAGCAGACAAAAGCAGACAAAAGCAGACAAAGAATCTCGAATTATAGGCGACCCATAAGTCTTCGCTGTCGGGAATATTGTTCCTTTTGATTGGATTTATCTCCGCGCCAGTCAATAAACTCCAAGAATATTTCCAAGATAGGGTCTGTAGTCATTCGCATGAAAACTCCCGTTCCCGGATTTGTTTACTCAAGCTTTCAATCGTTGGTGTGTTATTTTGCTGCACTGCTTTACGGAATGTTCATGGAGGCCCTGGCTTCCGGGAGATAGGCTACATAATCCAATGGATAATCTTGTTACGCTACAGATACGCGCTTTACCGTAACCGTGGCAAAGGTTCTTGATTCTTGTTGTTGCATGGCGTGGGTTGGTATTCGCTGCTTGTCCGCCACGCCGGATAGGGCGCAGGTAGGTAATTGAATTGAGGTTTTAAGGATGAATGCAATGAAAATGATCTATTGGCAAAGCGTGCTGGGAATGCTGTTCCTTGCCTTGCTCAGTGAAATAGCGATGGCAGGGCCGGCAATCGAACACTGGGTCGCGCCGTCCGGCGCGCGCGTTTACTTCGTCGAGAACCACGACCTGCCGATGCTTGACGTGCAAATTGACTTTCCCGCCGGCAGCGCGCTTGACCCCGCTGACAAGCAGGGGCTTTCGTCGCTGACTAACGCGTTGCTCGACATGGGGGTCGAGGGCATGGATGAAAACGGGATCGCCGAGCGTTTGGCCGATCTCGGCGCGCATATTTCCGGTGGCGTGGAAATGGATCGCGCCTCGGTCAGCCTGCGTACCCTGTCGACGCCGGACACACGCGAGAAAGCGCTGGAAATTCTTTTTGCCGTGCTCTCGACACCGAAATTCCCGGTGGAGGTATTCGAGCGCGAGAAGGCGCGCACCGTGGCCGTGTTGAAAGATTCGCTGACCCGGCCCGGCACAATCGCCAGCCATGCTTTTTGGACGGCACTGTATCCGGACCACCCTTATGGTCGCCACGCCACGCCCGAGTCGATTCAGGCCATCACGCGTGACGACCTCGAAGGCTTTTATAAAGGACATTACGGAACCAGCGGTGCGGCTGTCACTATCGTCGGCGATGTTGGACGAAGCGAGGCCGAAGCCCTGGCCCAAAAGTTGACGGCGGGTTTGCCGGCCGGCAGCAGCCAGCAAGCCATTGGCGCGCCCGGCCTGCCCTCTGGCGGGGAACAACGCCTGGCGCATCCGGCGGCGCAGGCTCACGTGCTGATCGGATTGCCGGCGTTAAAGCGCGGCGATGCGGATTTTTTCGCGCTGCAAGTCGGCAACTACACGCTGGGTGGAGGCGGTTTCGTCTCGCGTCTGATGCAGGAGGTGCGCGAAAAGCGCGGTTTCGCCTACAGCGTGTACAGCGCTTTTCTGCCGCTGGCACAGATCGGGCCGTTCCAGATCAGCCTGCAAACCCGGAAGGAACAGGCCGGCGAAGCCTTGAGCGTAACGCGCGACGTGCTCGCCCGTTTCCTGGCCGAGGGGCCGGACGAAGCGGAACTGCTGGCGGCAAAGCAATATCTCGCCGGCAGTTTTCCCCTGCGCCTGGACAGCAACAGCAAGCTCCTCGACAACGTGGCGGTGATCGGCTTCTACGGTTTGCCGCTCGATTATCTGGACACTTACGTCGCCAATATCGAAAAAGTGACAATCGCCGACATTCGCGCCGCCTTCGCCCGGCATCTCCGGCCGGAAAACATGGTGACCGTGGTGGTTGGCGGGGAATGAGGAGCGTAGCGCCTTCCGCCATCTTGCATTCGGCGGATAACGCGCAGCGCACTGCCCTATAGCTTGCTGTAGCACGGCGAGGCGAAGTTGACAAAGTATCGTGTTTAATGCGAACTGGAATAAGATAGCAAGATTCATCCACGATTTATCAGAAGCCCTTTCCATCCATGACTGTAATCGAACCCATCTTGATTCAGAAGCTCCAGAAGCTGCCGTCCCGGCGATTGGCGGAAGTAGCCGATTTCGTGGAGTTCCTGATGGCGCGCGAGGAACGCGCTGCCGCCAGCGCCCGGCTCGGTGAATCGCTCGCCAAACTCGACGCCTTGAATCTGCCGCCGCTCTCCAATGAAGAGATCGAGGCGGAAATTCAGGTCGCGCGCCAGGAGCGCGCCGCACGGCGCGCGTGATCGTGCGTGTCGTACTCGATACGAACACGCTGCTGTCAGCGTTGCTCTCTCCTCATCGTAAAACTAACTCCGGTTTGAAACCCCGCCCTTCAGGGCGGTGGGAGCCATACCCCGGCCTAAAGGCCGGGGTTTCGGCGACCGTTTTGGGAGGGGTGCAAACCCCTTCCAAAACATGTTAGATCGACAGGCCTGAAGGCCTGTCGCTTATTTCTTGCTGGCATCCCCAAGCGGCTACTCGACGATGCCAGGGCACAGGTCTTCGAGTTATGCAGCAGTCCGGTACTGATGGCGGAATTGCTTGATGTGGTGACGCGCGAGAAGTTCGCCAAACGCATGGCGGCAGCAGGGCTGACACCGCTGGAGATTGTCGGCGACATTCGTTGTTTGGCGACCATGGTGATGCCCGCCGATGTGCCACGTATCATCGCCAACGATGCCGACGACGATCATGTGCTCGCTTGCGCACTCGCCGCCCAAGCCGAACTGATCGTCTCCGGCGACAGGCATTTACTCAGCCTGGGTAGTCACTATCAGGGCATCGCCATCGTGTCTCCGACTCAGGCGGTGCAATGGATTGGTGAATAGAGGCGTAGGGCGAAAAAGCGCAGAAAGGAAGTGTTCCTTCCGCCATCTTGCATTCGACGGATAACGCGCAGCGTACCGCCCTGCAGCTTGCTGGTGTTGTACGGGCGGGTTTTAAACCCGCCCCTCACCGCGCCGCCGAGTTCTTCACGGGCAAAAAAAATCCTCCCAAAGCCAGACGCTTTTCAGCCTGTGAATTTGCTCTTTGCGTTTTGTCGGATTCTATCCTGCCGCCAAACGGCTGGAGGTGCTTGATATAACTTAAAAAGTTAAACTTCACCTTTAATTTTTTGCTTTCCACAAAACCAGCAAGAAATTAGCGACAGGCCTTCCGGCCTGTCGATCTAACGTGTTTTGGAAGGGGTTTGCATCCCCCTCCCAAAACGGTCGCCGAAACCCCGGCCTTCAGGCCGGGGTATGGCTCTCACCGCCCTGAAAGGCGGGGTTTCAACCGGAGTTAGTTTTACGATGAATTCAGTTCGTCTCATCGGTGGCGCGTGGCGGCGGCGTGTGCTGCGTTTCCCGGATGCCGTGGGTCTGCGCCCGACGCCGGACCGGGTGCGTGAAACGCTGTTCAACTGGCTGGGGCAGGATTTATCGGGGCTGTCGTGCCTTGATCTGTTCGCCGGCAGCGGCGCTCTGGGTTTCGAGGCGGCTTCGCGTGGCGCGGCGCGCGTGGTCATGGTCGAGCAGTCGGCCGATGTGGCCGCCGCGCTCCACGCCAACGCCAGGCTGCTGGCGGCGGAGGAACGGGTGGAGATTGTGCGGGCGGATGCGGTAAAATTTGCTTCCTCGTACGATATTGCCGCGCCGCGCTTTGACGTGCTTTTTCTCGATCCGCCTTATAATCGCGGCTGGCTCGGGCGTCTGGCGCCAATGCTGCCGGGGCTTCTGGCCGACGATGGCGTCATCTATGTGGAAGCCGGGACGCCGCAGGAAGCTTATGGTCGATGGCGTACAGTGCGTAGCGGGAAGGCGGGGCAGGTCTTTTATCATTTGATGCGGAACAAAGAGTACGAAGAGCACGATGGCAGCCAATAGACGGATAGCGATCTACGCGGGAACCTTCGATCCCCTGACGCGCGGGCATGAGGATATCGTGCGCCGGGCCTCGAAGCTATTCGACGATATCATCGTGGCGATCGCCGCCAGCCACGCCAAGCATCCTTTCTTCACGCTCGACGAGCGGATAGAAATGGCGCGGGAAGTTCTGAAGCCTTACCCACACGTGGAAGTCTGTAGTTTCGAAGGCTTGCTCATGGATTTTCTCCAGGCGCGCGGCGCTCACGTCATCCTGCGTGGTCTGCGCGCGATGTCCGATTTCGAATACGAATTCCAGATGGCCGGCATGAACCGCAATCTGTATCCGGAAGTCGAAACCGTGTTTCTGACGCCCAGCGAAAAATATATGTTCGTTTCGGCGTCGATGGTGCGTGAAGTCGCCATTTTCGGCGGCGATGCAAGCAAGTTTGTCCCTCCCTCCGTCAATGAGCGCTTGAAGCAGAAAGTAGCTGATCAAAAGCGCTCTGGCGTCCACCCTTGATATATGGAAAGAAACTTTTATGTCCTTGATTATCAGCGATGAATGCATCAACTGCGATGTTTGTGAACCGGAATGCCCGAACGGGGCGATTTCGCAGGGCGATGAAATCTACGTGATCGATCCGACGCAATGTACCGAGTGTGTCGGTCATTACGATACGCCGCAATGTATCGAAGTTTGCCCGGTCGATTGTATTTCCAAGGATCCGGCGCATGTCGAAGACAACGTCCAGCTCCTGAAAAAGTACGAGAAACTGACCAGCGGCAAAGATTGAGGCCGGCGCTGGATAAACCGGCGGGTCTGCCAAACGTAAAAAAGCCTCGTTTCCGGGGCTTTTTTACGTACCTGAAACTCTGTTTTACGGCGTAGCCGCTACCTGCCGTCCCTTTTCCTTTTTGAACAGGAAATATTGCGCGCCGACGACCAAAATCAGGCCCGCCAGACCGATCAGGTCCGTCTGCCATCCCGAGTCAATGAGGCAAAAAGCGCAAGCCATGGCGATAAGCCGGAGCAGCAGGTGCACCCGGGTGAACAGGTAGCCCTCGACGGCCACGCTGATCAGGAACACGCCCAGACAAGCGCCGATGACGACGCGGATTCCGTCGATCCAGCGCCATGCCGTACTCACTTCATCCGGGAAGATCAGCATGAGCTCGGGCGAATAGACGAACATGAAAGGCACGATAAATCCGGCAAGGGCCAGTTTGACCGACGCGAATCCGGTTTTCATGAAGTCTCCGCCGGCGATGCCCGCCGCGGCGAACGCCGCCAGGGCAACCGGCGGGGTCAGGTTGGCGAACATGGCATAGTAGAAGGAAAAGAGGTGCGCCGCCATCACCGGAATGCCCAGTTTGGACAGCGCGGGCGCGGCGATGGCCGCGGTGATGATGTAGGCCGGGATGGAGGGTACGCCCATGCCCAGAATCATGCAGGTGATCATGCTGAAGAACAGCGTGAACAGCAGGCTCTTCTCGCCGATCGAGACGATCATGTCGGCCATGTTCAGGCCGAACCCGGTCTTGGAGGTCACGCCGATGATGATGCCCACGCAGGCGCAGGCCATGGCCACCGACACCGTTTGCTTGGCGCCATCGACGAGGGCGTCGCAGATGTCCTTGAAACTCATCCGGGTGTTCTTTTTCAGTCCGGCGATGACGACCGTGGATATGATGGTGATGACCGCCGAATAGATCACCGTGGTGCCGGAGAACAGCAGGAAATAGAGCAGCACGCCGATCGGGATGAGCAGATGGCCTTTGTCCTTGAGCACCGCCATGACTTGTGGAAGCCGATCTCTGGGCAGGCCGATGAGCCCCAGTTTTCCGGCCCGCAAATGGACCTGGATCATGATGCCCAGGTAATAGAGCAGCGCGGGAATCGCCGCGTGGATGATGATTACCGAGTAGGACACCCCCAGGATTTCCGCCATGATGAAGGCGGCGGCGCCCATGACCGGGGGCAGCGCTTGACCGCCGACCGAAGCGCAGGCTTCCACCGCGCCGGCGAATTCCTTGGAATAACCGACTTTTTTCATCAGCGGGATGGTGAAGGCGCCGGCGGTCACCACATTGGCTACCGCGGAACCGTTGATCGAGCCGAACATGGCCGAGGAAATGACCGCTACTTTGGCGGGGCCGCCCTTGAAGTGTCCGGCCAGCGCCATGGCCAGGTCGTTGAATAAAGAGCCCATGCCGCTTTTGGCCATCACCGTGCCGAACAGGATGAACAGGAAAATGTAACTGGCGGCGACGCTCACCGAGGTGCCGTAGATGCCCTCGGTATTGGCGAAGAGGTGGTTGGACAACTGCACCCAGGTATAGCCCCGGTGCATGAAGATACCGGGCACGGCGCGGCCGAACAGCCCGTAGGCGATGAAGATCAGTCCCAGGACGGGCAGTATCCAGCCGGTCATGCGGCGTGACCCTTCCAGTACCAGAACAATCAGAAGGGTGGCGATGATCACATCATTGGTGCCGGGCTGGCCCGCCCGCTCCACCACGCCCTGGTAGTCGAGCCACACGTAGAGCGGCACGACAATCGACAGGGCGATGAGAACCCAGTCAAGCCAGGCAACCTTGTTGTAACTGCTCTTTCCCCCCGAAGGGTACATGATGAAGCCCAGAACAAGCATCATCGCCACGTGCAGGGAACGATGTTCCAGCACCAGCGGAGGACCGAAGGGCAGCCAGAAGCTTCCCATGAACGGATTGAGGAAATGGTACAGCGACACGATAAGACAAGCGCCGTAGAACAGTTTGGATATCAGGGACGAGTCCAGCTTGCGGAACTTGGATTCGCGATCCGCTTCCTCGATAAGCTTTTGCTGCTCCTCGGTGAGTATGCCCGCCCTGGCTTGGGCGAGGGCATCATCGTTCAGGTCGACTTCCAGGTTTTTATCGGTCTGTTTTTCACTCATGATTTCCTCATTTTTTCTCAATCACTAAACGCAAACGCGCGTGTTGGGGTAATTCACTGCCTCGGGCGACCAGCGCGCCGTCGAGCAAAATGTCGCGGGTGGCCGTCTGGGAGTTGAGCCAGTTGAGTTCCCTGAATACCTGGCCAATCTCCTCCATGTGGATGAGCCCGTCTTTTACGTAACAAACCTGACCCTTGTTTTCGGGAATTCCCGCGCCAAAAGCCGGAAAGGTAATGGCGTCAAGGATCAGATTGTGTTCCGCGTCCACATGAAAATATTCGTTCCAGGGAATTTTCTCCAGGGAATGGATCCAGCCAAAAAAAAGGCGGTTACCCACCTTGGCCGGAACCTCGGCGTAAATGGCGTCGGTCTTCCAGTCGTAGATGCGGAGCACGAGATCTTCCGCGGCTTGAAGCCTGAGAGGTCCAAGCAACAACAGGACAAACACCAGAATGACCTGAATAACCTGGAAAGCGCGCCAGCGTTTCCCGGACGGGTGATCATCCCGATAGTCATTCTTTTCCCTGATCATGAAATGCGGCGCTCATTACCGGTGACACGATGATGTGCGTCACCGGTGATTTGAAATTACTTGAGCACCCCTTTGGCCTTGTAATACTGCACCGCGCCGGGGTGGAAAGGAACGGAGGTACCGGCAATGCCGCGTGTGGCGGTTGCTGGCGTGATTTCCTTTTTAGCCGTGGCGTGGGAAGCGCCAATCGCTTCGAGTCCCGCCGGGGAGTAGAGGTTTTCGAGCAGGTCGTAAACCACGGCATCCGGCAGCTTCACATCGACGAGCATGATGTTCATGACCGCGGCGGTGGTCGTGTCCTTGGCCGCGCCATAAACGGCGGCGGGGATATTGAACTCGATATAGAAGGGATATTTTGCGATCAGATTCTTCAAGCCTTCGCCTTCAACCGGTACGAAAGCGATCTTGTGCTCCACGGCCAGTTCACGGATGGTCGCGTTGCCGAGGCCCGAGGTCACGAAAGCCGCGTCGATCAGACCGTTTTTCATCTGGTCAATGGCTTCGCCGTAGTTGAGGTAGTCGACCTTCACGTCCTTGTAGGTCATGCCGTGGGCTTCAAACATCATGCGCGCGTTGAGTTCGACGCCGGAATTGGGCGCGCCCACGCCGATGCGTTTACCCTTGAGGTCGGCAAAACTCTTGATGCCGGTTTTTTCCGTGGTGACGATCTGGCAGACATTGGGCCACAGTCCCATCATGGCGCGGAGGTTGGTGGCCTTGGGTTTGCCTTCATAAGCGCCGAAGCCGTCCACGGCCTGAATGACGGCGTCCGACATGGCGATCGCCATTTCGCCCTGTCCGGTGTTCAGCGCGTTGATGTTCTCGGCGGTAGCGCCCGTCGCCGTTGCCGAAGTTTTGTAACCGAGCTTGCCGATAAAGGTGGAAAACGCGCCGCCAATCGGAAAGTAAATCCCGCTGGAGGGGCCGGTCAGCACGGTGATGAAATGCTTCGCGCGTTCCTCCTTGCTCACCTCCGCCGCGGACAGGGAAGGAAGTGCAATGGATAAGGCTGCGATAAAACCCAAAGCCAGTTTCGTCTTTCTCATTTTCATACTCCTTACTGAAATAAATGAAGCACAAAGAATTACGCGAGGTTTGAACATCCTTACGATAATCCTGACAACGTTTCAGCCTATGCAAGTTCCGTTCCCGATGAAACAACATCCTCACAAAAAAACTAACATGCTGAATAACAAACATATTCCGTATTCTGTTCGGTATATCGATGCCTGACACTGTGCGGGAATCCAGAAATCATACATTTTCGGGGACGGCGATTCCGCACACGTTCATGAGCGCTGTACGATTCATCCGTCCGAAGCTTGCCATGTCAACCTCCTTTCAAAGAATGTAAAAAAACACGACGACCACCAGGGTAGCCGGAAGAGCGGCAAGAAACAGCAATGGAGCCCGTATCGACTCATTCGGGAAATGCCTTTTGAGAATGGAAAATCCGGCCGGATTGGGCGCATTGGCGATGACTGTCAGGCCGCCCCCTGAAACCGCACCGGCTACCAACGCATACTTGAATTCATCGGTCAATCCCTCGACCAGCGAGCCCAGATAGGTCAAAGCCGCGTTGTCGGTCACCGCGGTCAACGCCGTGGCCCCGAAATAGACGCTGCTGGTGCTCATACCCATCAGAAGCCCCTGCAACCACCATTGTTGCTGCCCCCCCAGAACAACCAGCCCGGTAAGGAAGAAAGCCACCATCAACCCCTCTCTCAGAATGAGCCGGTCCTGATAATGCTTGTAAGCCGTGGCGAACCCGAGAAAAAACAGCAACAATCCCATGAATATCACGGGATGGTGAGCAAACACGATGATGCCCGCCAGGAACAGCAGATGTACCACGGTCACGAACTTCGGTATGGAGTCCTCCGTTTGAACGGCGGAAGCCTCGGAAGCCTCGGAAGCCTCGGATCTGCTGCTCAGTTCACGTAGCTCCTTGCGGAAAAGATACGTAAGCACTATCGCGTTCACGCCGACCGCCAGCGCGGCTCTCCAGCCGAAGGTTATGACCATGAAAGTGATGTCCCAGCCCCACTTGCCGGCCACCATCAGCACGGGCGGAGCGGCGAACGGCGTCAGAACCCCGCCGATGGAGATGTTCACAAATAACACGCCGATCGTTGCATACATGAGCCGGGACGAGATTCCTCGCGAAAAGGCCATGTCGCGCAGCAGAAATGCCGCCAGGGTCATGGCGGCGGGCTCGGTGATGAACGAGCCGAGCAAGGGCACGAAGGACAGCGAGACAAAATAGAACGCCATACTCGCCGGCAACGGAATCAAGGTCGCCAAATAACGCACGATGTTCCGGCAAAAGTGCAGAATGGGTTTGCTTGCCGCAACCACCATGATCACGAAAACAAACATCGGCTCGGTGAAATTGCAGTTTTCTACATAGTGAAGGGCGTCCGTCGGGCTGATCATGCCGCACATGACGACCAGCATCACCAGAGCCCAGAGGCCGAACACCGTCTCGACTTCCCCAAGCAGATGGAACACGCCGGCATGTTCAGTGCACCGGTGCGCCAGCTTTTCGAAATACACGGCTGAAAAAGTATGCAGGATGGCCAGGAGAAACAGAGTGGCCGAAACCCATTGAAAAACCGTATTGGCCATTGCAAATATGCCTTTCTCCGAGAGAGGTAACAGGGATGACCACGTGAATAAAACGTAAAGCCACGCCGGGCATGATAAATCAGGAACGGGCCAACGAACGGCGCCAGCAACGGAGCATCCAAAAAGAGACGGGCCAGTTTGACCACCGCAAATCAGCCCGGCGCCAAGGTAACGATCTGGCCCGAATACCATTCAAGCCAGTTCGATGCCGCAAAAAGCACACCGATCCGCTTACCAGAAAGCTCCTTTACACTCTGTTTCCGGGAAACGCACAAACTCTGGAAATTCAACAACCCGAGGCGTTCAATGGCGTTTCTTCGCCTTCCCTTTCCTTGTGAAAAGAGGATAACGAACTCGGGATAAATTAGCAACCAGAGGTATTTCAACATGGAATCTGCCGCGCAGGTTGACAAAACATGGATCGTTAACTAAAGTTTCACATCTTTCCATGCTTTGGCGTGGAGATGTTTTTTTGTCAACGTAGGCTGATTCTGTTCAATTTCCGCAGTAATTCTGTTCTGCCCTTCGGCATTTCTTTTTTGCCGCCCCAGAGGGTTTTGCGCCCGCCTATTACCGCTTGTCGCACGGCAAATCTTGTTTTCGTTTGCGCGACGATAACAGTGAAAAGGAGAGAGCATGTCTGTTGTATCCGTTACGCTCCAGAAGTCGATGGCTCGCAGCCTGGATGCGGTTTCCAGCATCACGCAGCACATCGTGATGATTGTCGGGTTGTTGTTTCTTCTCGGTGTTACCAGCGTTGTTTTCAAGGAATCCGAAAATCCGGATGAGAAGGACTCATCTTCAAACGCTAATCCCGTGATTGTGGAAGCCGTTCCGGCGGAGAATAATGATTCCAATGCGTTGGTGATGGCGAATGCCAGCGCGGCGACACCAATGAAGCCTCATATCATGGGAGTGCTCGAGTATGTGAAGCATCGCTACCGCGTATCTCCGGAGGCGGTGTTGCCGGTGTTCGAGGTGGCTGAATTGATCGGCCAGGAACGGCGTATTGATCCCTTGCTTATTCTGGCGATCATCGGGGTCGAATCCGGGTTCAATCCTTTCGCTGAAAGTGCAATGGGGGCACGCGGCCTGATGCAGGTCATACCGCGTTTTCACATGGACAAGGTTCCGGAAGGCATGGGAGTCCGTCATTTGTTCGACCCGGCGGTTAACATACGGGTTGGCGTCCATGTGCTTGACGAGGCGATCCGTCGGCGCGGTGGACTCACGGCCGGGCTGCAGTCCTACTCGGGGTCGTCCGATTCCGAAGGCCGTTATGCGAACAAGGTGCTGGCCGAAAAGGCGCGCCTTGAAAAAGCCGCGCGCCGCAACGCGAAATCCGGCGACTGAACGGTTCCTGAAAATTGCCAGGCTTCCCGTCACGGCGGATGTTCCGTGACGGGAAGTGGTGCGTCAGTCGTCGTCCAGACCGACGACCTTTTTCTGGGCAGCGAGTTGTTGTTGCGTGGCCGCCGGGACCGGAGCGTAGTGCGAGAACGCGACGCTGTAGGAGCCTTGTCCGCCAGTAAGCGACTTCAGCCTGCCCTGGTAATCGTCCAGTTCAGCAAGCGGCACCTTGCCGCCGATGGCCATGGTGCCGGCTCCGCGCGGTTGCGTGCCGGTGAGTTGTCCCCGCTTGCTTGACAGGTCGCCGGAGAGATCGCCTACCGCGGCTTCCGGGGTCAGTATTTCGATATCGACCACCGGTTCCAGGATGATCGGAGAGGCCGCCTGGATAGCCTGGATGGTGGCTTTCCGTCCGGCCATGAAGAAGGCGATGTCCTTGCTGTCTACAGGATGTGATTTTCCATCATGGACGATCACCCGGATATCGTGGACCGGGAAACCGCCCACGACACCGTCCTCCAGTGCCTGGCGCACGCCTTTCTCCACGGAAGCCATGAACACGCCGGGAATGACTCCGCCCTTGGAAATATCGACGAATTCGAAGCCGGCGCCCCGCTCCAGAGGCTCGACACGAAGCATGACTTCGCCGAATTGCCCGGCACCGCCACTCTGCTTCTTGTGTCGGCAGTGGCCTTCGGCCTTCTTGGTGATCGTCTCACGATAGGCGATCTGTGGCGGCTTGGTGTTGAGATCGATTTTGTATTGTTGGGACATACGCGCCAGTTTGGCGCGCAGGTGCATTTCACCGAGTCCGCGGATGACGGTTTCATTGGTCGTTGCGTGACGCTCGATCTTGAAGCACGGATCCTCGATTTCCAGTTTGTGCAATACGTCGAACAGGCGCTGTTCATCCGCCTTCTTTTGCGTCTGGACCGCCAGCCCATGCATTGGCTCAGGGAATTCCAGCGGCTTCAGATGAACTTGAGCCTCGTCGTGTGAATCGTGCAGTATGGAATCGAATCCGATTTCCTCGACCTTGGCGATAGCGCCGATCTCGCCCGGGAGCAGCGCGTCAACATCAATGCTTTCCTTGCCCTGCAAGCGCAGGAGGTGTCCCACCTTGGAAGCGCGTTTGGCATCACCGACGAACAGTTGGCTATCCTTGCGGATCGTCCCCTGGTGAACGCGGAAGATGCCGAGTTTTCCAACGAAGGGATCGCTCACGATCTTGAATACATGGGCTAAAACATGTTTTTCAGCATCTGGGACGACATCGAAAGGCACACTTTCCTGACTGCCGGCTTGTACCTTATAGAAAGGCGGCGGGGTGACTTCCCCATAGTTCGGAGCCAATTTGGCCAGTGCGTCGAGCAACTGGGGAATGCCTGCGCCGGTTTTTGCCGAAACGAACAAGATGGGAATCAGGTGCCCGGCGCTTAATGCCTTTTCGAAGGGCATGCGCAATGCGTTGATATCCGGATCGGCGCCATCGTCGAGATATTTGGCGAGGAGGTCTTCGTCTTCTTCGACGATCTGGTCGATGAGCGCGCGGTGCGCGGCAGAGACTGAATCGAAATCGCTTTCGCCGTCATCATGGCCGAGTACTTCCACGACATCCTGATTTTGATGCGCCGGCAAATCCAGCAGCATGCATTCGTGGCCGTAGCGTTCGCGTATTTCGCCAACCAGTTTGGGAAGATCGATATTATCTGCGTCGATTTTGTTGATAACGATCATCCGGCAAAGATTGCGCGCTGCGGCGAAATTCATCATGCGTTCTGTGGAAAGTTCGATCCCGGTTTGCGCATTGATGACTACCAGCGCCACATCGACTGCGGCGAGCGCTCCAAGGGCTTGCCCTGCAAAGTCGGGATATCCGGGTGTATCGATGATTTGAATTCGTGCATCAAGCCAGTTGAAGCTGGCTATGGCGGAATTGATGGAATGCCCCAATTCCTTTTCCTGCGGATCAAAGTCGCAGACTGTGTTTCCTTTTTCCACCGACCCTTTGTTACTGATTGCGCCGGCTGTGGCAAGCAAGGTTTCGGCAAGAGTTGTCTTGCCGGCAGCGCCATGGCCGACGAGTGCTACAGTACGAAGGTTGACCGTATTGTTCTGAACCATAATCTCCCCCAATTATTACGAAATGCTCGTCAAGGGCGAAAATCTGACAATACCCATGTCGAGCGACCGATTAAGCAGCATTCAATACCACGGGCGCATTCTACCCTTTATGTCCGATTAACCAAGTATTGGAACGGGATGGCCCGATATTCATTGATGGCGGCAATGAACTGGCCTATACAAACCGTTCAAGCATCTTTCGCGTCTATGGAATGAAAATGCCTCATATTGCGATGGATCAATTTCGTGGCGACATCTGCATCGACCTTCGTCCGGACTTCCCCGTTGCAGGAGTATCGCTGCGGCACAAGGAGAGGCGTTGCTGACAATCCTTAAAAACGGCCCTTTCGGGCCGTTCATGCTTGCTGATCGCGCGCCGCTGGCGCGCGATCGCCCGCTTACGGCTGGAGATGCGGGAAAATTGTCACCGGTAAGGGATAGGACGCGTTTGGCACGGCGTAGGAATACGGATGCGTGGCGTCCGGCGCGGTCGGCAGCGTGTACAGCGAGTCGGGCGGCGTGCCGGGTTCCGGACGGTCGATCGTCACTTCCTCGATAGACAAGTCTGCTGGCTTGGTGAGGTTGCTGACCGTTGTCGTCTGGTACGGCTCATTGAGCACATATTCAAAGACCGGCGGGCGCTTCTTGGTGTGGGTCACGGCCACGAATGTCGGCGTGCCGCTCTTCACCTGCGCCGAGAAGTTCGTGAAACTGGCTGTATCCACGTCGTCCAGGACCACGGCGGGCCGCTCGTCCTCGGTTGTGAAGCTGAACTTGACGTTGTCGACCTTCAGTCCTTTCACGTGACGCGCCCAGAGACCGTAGGCGGGCAGCGTGCCAAAATTGCTGGGCTCGGGATATTGCCTCGGCGTTTCCGGAATGTTGTACGGATCGTTCTTCCAGCCACCGCCGCTCGCGGGATCCCAATAGATCCGCGGTAACTGCACCTCGGCCGAGCCGCTACCCAACCAGGCGATTCTTAGATGCGTCATCTGCGTCGGCGATCCGTAGACCGGGACGTCATACTCGCGGATGATCTGACGCTGCTCGATGGCGTGTTCCATCTTCAGCCCGCCCCGGTACTCGATGCTGATGTTGCTGATGCTGACGTTCTCGATCGGGTTATCCACGAGGCCGGCGAGGATGATCGCATGACGCGGATCGACGTCGGTAATCTTGATGTTGTCGATCTTGATGTTGTACGCCTTGGCTACCGGCGCGCCGACCGCGTTGGCTTTGCGCGGATCGTTCGGATCCGTCGAGCCCGGATTGAGCCGCGTGGGCGTCGTCGGGTTGACGATGTTGATGGTCGTGCCGCCGCCGATCGTCACAGGATAGTTCTTGGTGTAGGACGGAATATAGCGGACGATCGGATAATCGCCGTACTTCGGCAGGTTCGGCAAGACAAAAATCGGATCATCGATCCGGACGTCCGGGGTCCGGGTTACACCCGCCTTCGGGTAGGCTTCGTCGGTGGATACGCCCGTAACCGGCGTGCGGCTGCGATCGCCTAGGCGGACGTAGATGGGCGCGTTGAAGACGTCCCGCATCACCGAGTCCACGAACACGAAGTTCTTAAGCTCGGCGCCATCCACCGATTCCAGCGCGAGACCGCGCGAATGCTCGAAGGTTACGTTGCGGACGGTGACAGTGTCGAAGCCGTTGGTACTTTCGGTGCCGAGCTTGACACGCGCATGAGGGCCATCCCCCGAGACCTGGTAGTAGTAAGTTTTGGCGCCGGACAGGACGGAACCGGGGTCGTAACCGCTGACCGTGCAGTTCTCGATCAGGATGTTCCTGGTGAGGAATTTGCGGCCGCCGCCGAAGGACGCCTTGATCACCAGGGCGTCGTCCCGCGCTCCATTGAAGACCGAGTTGCGGATCGTCACGTCCTGCGAGGAGTCGACGTCCAACCCATCGCGGGTGCCGTCGAGCACCAGGTTATCCATCGTCCAGCCGACCACTTCGGTACCGATAATGGCGAAGTGCCCGCCCATGAAGATCCTGAAGTCCCGCATGACGATATTCTTGGCATTGAGCAGCGCGATAGCTTTATTCGCG
>BNUC01000058.1 GCA_025997075.1 Betaproteobacteria bacterium
GCCTTCCACGCTCTCCCGGACGGTCGCGCTGTTCGCCCAGGCCAGTAGCGCCGTCGCGCTGTTCATCATCGGCGGCACGCTGTACGGCATGCCGTTCAAGGAACTGGGCGCCAAGGTCGCCGCGATCACTGCCGGCAAGCTGCTGCTGCATCCCTTGTGCATCTGGCTGACATTGCTCCTGTGCGTGCTGGCCGGCATGCCGGCCTTGCCGTCCGATCTGTACATTGCGCTGCTCCTTACCGGAACCCTGCCGATCATGAGCATTTATCCGATCCTGGGCATGCGTCACGGCCACGAGAAGTTCTGCGCCGCCGCGCTGTTGGCGACGACGATTCTGTCATTCTTCTCCCTGAACGGACTGCTCATGTTGCTGGGGAATCACTAAGGCAGTTTACGTTTATGTGGCGACAGTCGCTATTTTTTACCAATTGCGGCGCGTTACGCCGGAAAGACGATTCTGGATTCCCGCCTTCGCGGGAATGACGATGAATTTGACTCGAAAACGCTCTAACTCTCCCCATCTTGCCAATCATGTCCTCTATACCTATCCGATACACCATCTGCCCGACGCATCCCGCCGCGCATCGCTTCACGGTTTCCTGCACCGTTACCACGCCCGATCCGGCCGGCCAGCGATTTGCTCTGCCGGCCTGGATTCCTGGCAGTTATCTGATCCGGGATTTTGCCCGTCACATCGTCGCCATTGATGCCGAGGCTGGCGGCAAAAATGTCCGGCTGGAAAAACTGGACAAACACACCTGGCGCGCCGCGCCGGTAAAGAAGGGGCTGGCGCTGACCGTGAGGTGCGAAATCCACGCCTGGGATCTTTCGGTGCGCGGAGCGCATCTCGATGAGACACATGCTTTTTTCAATGGTACCAGCGTCTTTCTGCGCGTCCTCGGACAGGAATCCTCACCCTGCCTCGTCGACCTGCAGCGACCCGAAGGAAAAAGCTTCGCCGCGTGGCGTGTCGCTACGGCGCTGCCCCTGGCGTCCGGAGAAAAACACTGCGCCAGGCGGCATGGCTTTGGCCTGTACCGCGCCGGGGATTACGACGAGCTGATTGATCATCCCGTGGAAATGGGCTGCTTTACGCTGATCACCTTTGAGGCCTGCGGCATTCCGCACGAAGTTGCCATCACCGGGCAGCACGACTGCGATCCGGAACGGCTTAGTGCCGACCTGAAACGCGTCTGTGAGTGGCAGATTCGTTTCTTCGATAAACCAACGCAGCCGGCGCCGGTTTCGCGCTATGTCTTTCTGGTCACGGCTGTCGGCGACGCTTATGGCGGGCTCGAACACCGCGCCTCGACTTCGCTGCTGTGCGCGCGCAACGACCTCCCCTACCCCGGCATGAAGGATTTGCCGGAGAGCTACCGTAAATTTCTCGGATTGTGCAGCCACGAGTATTTCCACACCTGGAACGTCAAGCGCATCAAACCCGCCGCTTTCGCGCCTTACGACCTTGATCGCGAGAATTACACCACGCAACTCTGGGTGTTCGAGGGGATCACCTCGTACTACGACGATCTGGCGCTGCTGAGAAGCGGCGTCATTACGCTGCCGGACTGGCTTGATCTCACTGCCAAAACGATCGCCAACGTCATGCGCGCCCCCGGCCGTCTGCGCCAGTCGCTGGCCGAATCGAGTTTCGACGCCTGGAGCAAATTCTACCGGCCCGACGAGAACACGGCGAACGCCGTGGTCAGCTACTACGCCAAGGGCGCGCTCGCGGCGCTGGCGCTCGACCTCACCCTGCGCCACGGAACACGCGGCAGAACATCGCTCGATGATGTCATGCGCGAGCTGTGGCAGCGTTTCGGGAAAACCGGAATCGGCATCGGGGATGACGATGTCCAGCGGATCGCCGAGGAGTTGTCCGGCCTCGACCTCGAACGCTTTTTCGCGCAAACCATCCACGGCACGCGCGATATTCCGCTGGAAAAGCTGTTCGCCCCGTTCGGCATCCGCCTTGCATGGGAAAAGGCCAAAACGCCCGCGCTCGGTGTCAAGATCGGCGATGAGGGCCACGGCGTCAAACTGGCGACAGTCTACGATGGCGGACCGGCGCAACAGGCGGGACTATCCGCTGGCGATACTCTGATCGCCATAGACGATCTGCGCGTCACGGCCAAAAATCTCGATACGCTGCTCGTCCGCCGTAAGCCGGGCGACACATTGACAATTCACGCTTTCCGGCGCGATGAGCTCATGTGTTTCCACCTCACGCTCGGCGCGCATGACGATGACGCGCCCCGCCTGTTCTGCAGTAAATCCTCCAACGCGCTCCGACACGCCTGGCTGGAAAATTGAGATCTCGATTCTGCGTATTTCCGGGCTCTGCGTGGCCGAATCTTCCTTCTTCCGCCGTCTCGGGGCGCATCTTGGGCGTGAAACGCGAATAAAACAGGAAGCCGTTGTTGCTACAATTATTACCCTTATATGAGGGTAATAATTGCAAATATTTTCAACTTTTACCCTTATTCAGGGGTAATTAATTGCCTTTATTTGTAATTATTACCCTTTGACCAAATAGCGCCAACTCCACGACCGGTACAAACAATAAAGCCTTGCTCCTGTTGTTCCCGCAAGACGCGGCGAATCATGTCCCGGCTCACGCCAAGGCAAAGCTGTTCCAGTTCGCTGATTTTGAACTCGCCCCTGGGTCGTGACAGAAGCTGGCTGATGCCGTTGATGACTCGCCCACGCTTCTCGCCGCGAGGTGCTTTGACCTCGCCCACGCGCAGGTCGAAATCACCATAGGCCGCTTTTTCGATGGAGAGAATGTAGTTGATATAGAACCAGGGCTTGTGTTTGCCCTCATGCCATCTCTGCGAGCTTTGCTCAAGGGTTTCGTGATAGCGATCCTTGCTCTGTTCGACCAGACGCTCCAGGCTGATGTACCTGCCCGCCTCGTAGCCAAGCTGAAGGCTTTGCAATAACCAGAGCAGGCGTGAAACCTGCCCGTTGCCTTCGCGGAAGGGATGGATACGCAAAAAGTCCAGATTGAAGGCCGCCAGGGCAATCAGCGGCGGAACCCAACGTTCAGCAAGACATCGCTGCCAGTCTGAAATCAGGGCATCCATGACTTCCTGCGTTTCCTCCGCGGGAATGGTGCGAAAGCGCACCCGCTCCGAACCGTCCGGATGCCACTCGATGATGTCGCTATCCTTTGTTTTGTATTGGCCCGCATCCTCTATCCGACCGCGGGTCAGGGCATGCAGACGGCAGATTGTTTCGTTGCCGATGGGCAGTTCCGCAGCGCTTTTGTGAATCAGCTCCAGGGCGTCGCGATAGCCGCGAACCTCCTCTTCATTCCGGTCACGAAAGAGCGGTTTTGGGGCAACCAGAATGTCACGGACGCGCTTCGGATCGATCGTCACCCCTTCGATCCGGTTCGAAGAAACAGCACTTTCAATGATCGCGGATTCGCGCAGCGTCTTCAGGCGTTGCGGAGATTGTCGGGTGTAAAGCTCCTGCTTGCCGCGAAATTCGCCCAAATCATTGAGATGCCACGCCGTACTGGTTTCAAAAGGCAGGCGATTGAGCGAGAACAGTCGAAGGGTCGAAATCATTAATTCACCACTTGAATGAACTTTTTACCGGGTTTTAAGCCACTGCGGCGAGCGGCGGCTGTCTGAGGTTGAAGTAAGCCGTATCGGTAGTCTTCCCGTCAAGGGTTGAATGGTTGAATGCGGACGGCAGCGTTTACAGGAATCGAAATGCCTGTTTAGCACGTTTTCGGGTTAAGCGCTCTAACGCGCAAGAGGGCGAGCCACCCGCCACAACAGTCCTCCCAGGAAAATAGCCGCAAGAACAAGGCTCAACACCGAGGCCAGCCAGAAACCGGCCGCGCCCATTGGAGACGGCGCGCGAAAAGCCAGCCACCATCCGCCGAAAAGCCCGACACCCCAGAAGGCGGCGATATGCACCAACATGGGCACGAAGGTAATCTTGTAAGCACGCAAGGCGTGGGCGGCCACCGTCTGTATCGCATCGAATACCTGATAGGTCGCCAGATAAACGATCAAGGACAGGCACACGTCGCGCACGGCTGGATCGTCGGTATAAGCATCAACCAGCGCGGTCCTGCCGAACCATAAGGCGACGCCGAACAACACCGAGACGACACTGCCGACAGACAGACCGGCCACAGCGGATATGCGGGCGCACGCCCAATCGCGGGCTCCGGCGGCCTGACCGACGCAGGACAGCGTAGCCAGCCCCAGGGAAAGCGGCAGCATGTAACAGACTCCCGCCAGGTTGGCGACAACGCGGTGACCGGCCACAACCCCGGTTCCGAGCCGCGCGACGAACAGGGCGACGAAGGTAAACGCCGATATTTCGACGAAACTCGAAAAGCCCATCGGCATGCCCAGCCGCAACAGCGCCCTTTGTGTCTTCATGTGTGGCGCTCGCCAGCCATGAAAGAGATTGTAGATCTTGAGACGCCCGCTGGTACGCATATGGATCATTCCCACGGCCAGCGCCAGCCAGCCGACAAACGCATTGGAAACACCACAGCCGATCACTCCGAGCGGCGCTCCGCCCCACTCTCCGGAAACCAGTACGCTGGCCAGAAGACCGTGGATCAGCGTGCAGATCAGCGAGATGACCATCAGCGGACGCGGTAAACCGACGGCAACGCAAAACGCATAGAACGCGCGGTATAGCAGCGATGCGGGGAATCCCCATGCCAGCGCGGCAAGATAGGCCCGCGCCTTGGTATCGACCCCAGGATCGAGCGAGGACAGTTCAAGCAACAGATCGGGGTAAAGCAGGCACAGCACGCCTGGGATGGAAAGGAACAGCGACAGCCAGAAGCCCTGATGCAGCACGCCGGCCAATTCGTCATTCCGCCCCGCGCCCTTGAGGTGCGCGACGATCGGCGAGACGGCCTGCACGACACCGGACATCGACAGAAGGATCGTGACGTAGATACTGCCGCCGACGGCTACCGCAGCCAGGTCCTCGGTGCTGTAATGCCCGAGGAGAACCGTGTCGATGACCGGCATGCCCATCGAAACCAACTGGGCAATCAGCATGGGCCATGCATAGCCGATAATCAGGCGGGATTGGCGAACGAACATCAAGCGGCTTTTTAACACGGACAATTCGTAACTTTACAACGACATTCCACCGAAAATAAGGAAAACCTCGATCCGGTAATACAAATACACGGACGATGGCTAAACCCAGGCGACGAAAAGCCATCGTGGCCTCATGATTGCCGTGCTTCCGCCGTGCCTGCCACGCGCAGAGATAACTGAAATGGTCGGGCAGGCGCAGCTTGTTGGCGCCTATTTATCGTGGGCAGTGCCTTGTGCCGTAGCGTGTCTGTCCAGGTTCGACGCCCCGGAATTTCCATGAGGGGATATCGTTTGGGCTATAATAAATACCCTTTTTGTCTCAGGATACCCTTGTGCCGGCAGAGTGTCTGGTCCGTATTACCGACGTCAATTTTGCTTACGACGATCGAGCGATCCTCAAGGGAGTCGACATGGAAATCCCTCGCGGGAAGCTGATTGCCATCATGGGTAATTCCGGATGCGGCAAGACGACCTTGTTGCGTCTGATCGGCGGGCAGCTCAAACCCACCAGCGGAGAAATTCTGGTCGATGGTCAGTCGGTGCCGCGGATGACGCACGACGAGCTTTACGCCATGCGCCGGCGCATGGGCATGCTGTTTCAGTTCGGCGCGCTGTTTACGGATATTTCGGTTTACGACAACGTGGCCTACCTGATGCGCGAGCACACGAATCTGTCCGAGGAGCTCATTCAGGACATGGTGCTGATGAAGCTCAACGCCGTCGGGCTGCGCGGCGCGCATCATCTGATGCCCGCCGAACTGTCCGGTGGGATGGCGCGGCGCGTGGCGCTGGCGCGGGCGATCGCGCTCGATCCGATGCTGATCATGTACGACGAGCCCTTTGCCGGGCTGGACCCGATTTCCATGGGGGTGATCGGTCAATTGGTGCGCAAGCTCAACGACGCGCTCGGGGCGACCACGCTGCTGGTGACCCACGATGTTCAGGAAGCCTTGCTCATTGTCGATTACGTTTACTTTGTTTCCGATGGCCAGATCGTGGCGCAGGGAACGCCCGACGAAATCCGGGCGTCGACCGATCCTTTTGTGCATCAGTTCGTTTTCGGAGAGGCCGACGGCCCGGTGCGTTTCCATTATCCGGCGCCTCCTTTCGGGGAAGAATTGACGCGGAGGGCCGCCCATGCGTAAGGGCGTTTTTTCCGCGGTGATCGAACTGATCCGCGCCATTGGTCATTACGTCAATGACGCCTTGCAAACGCTCGGTTTCGCGGCTCGTTTTCTGGTGATGATCCTGGTCTATTCCGGCCAGTCGTTTCGCCGTTTTCATTTAACGATACGCGAAATCTATTTTTCCGGCTTTCAGTCCCTGCTGATCATCCTCGTTTCCGGCCTGTTCATCGGCATGGTGCTGGGCATGCAGGGGTACGAGACCTTGCAGCGTTACGGCTCGTCCGAAGCCTTGGGCGTGCTGGTGGCGCTGTCGCTGACCCGTGAACTCGGCCCGGTGGTGGCGGCGCTGCTTTTCGCCTCGCGCGCGGGATCGTCGATCACCGCCGAAATCGGCCTGATGAAAGCGACCGAGCAACTGACCGCGATGGACATGATGGCCGTCAATCCGATCGCCCGCGTGGTGGCGCCCCGCTTCTGGGGCGGGGTCATTTCCATGCCGCTCCTGGCGGCGCTTTTCTCGGCCATCGGAGTGTTCGGCGGCTATCTGGTCGGCGTCGTGCTGATCGGCGTCGACGAAGGCGCGTTCTGGTCGCAGATGCAAGGCTCGGTGGATTTCGATCTCGACATCGTGAATGGCATTATCAAAAGTTTTGTCTTTGGCATAGCGGTCTCGCTGATCGCGGTTTTCGAGGGGTATGACGCTGTTCCGACGGCCGAAGGCGTTTCAGGTTCGATCAAAAGAACGGTGGTCTATTCGGCGCTGGCTATCCTCGCGCTGGATCTGGTGTTGACATCGTTCATGTTCCGGGGGGTTTGATGAGTCGCAAATTACTTGATCTTTGGGTGGGTTTCTTCGTTGTCCTGGGCTTTGCCGCCGTCCTGTTTCTGGCGCTGCGCGTGGGAAACGTTTCGTCGGCCAATTTCGCCGAAACCTACCTCTTGTCCGCCCGATTTGACAACATCGGCGGTTTGAAGGTGCGCGGCCCGGTGAAAAGCGCGGGCGTGGTCATCGGTCGGGTGACGGAAATTCATATCGATCCGCAGAGCTATGAAGCCGTGGTGGCGATGAAAATCGATAGCCGGTATCAGTTTCCCAAGGATACCTTTGCCTCTATCCTGACGGCCGGTCTGCTCGGGGAACAGTACATCGGTCTTGACGCCGGCGGCGACGAGAAGATGCTGAATCCGGGCGATTCGTTCGCCAAAACCCAGTCGGCGGTGGTGCTGGAAAAACTGATCGGTCAGTTCATGTTCAGCAAAGCGTCCGAGACTCCCGGCGACAGCAAGTGAGCGAAAGGACTATCATGCGTAATCTCCTGATCCTGGCCTTATTTGTCGCGGCGACGAGCATGACGGGCTGCGCAACGACGGCCAATAACCCCAGAGACCCTTTCGAGGGTTTCAACCGGGCCATGTTTTCGGTTAACGAAGGTCTCGATACGGTGGTCAAACCGGTGGCTCAGGGTTATGACGCTGTTGTCCCTGATCTCATCAAGACGGGCATCGGGAATTTCTTTGGCAACATCGCGGACGTATGGATTGCCGTCAACAACTTTTTGCAGGGAAAGATTACCGAAGGGGCGTCGGATGTCGCGCGCGTACTGGTCAACTCGACGGTGGGAGTCGCCGGGCTGATCGACGTGGCCAGTTATCTCGAACTGGAAAAACACAACGAGGATTTTGGACAAACGCTTGGCAAATGGGGGATTGGAGAAGGGCCGTATCTCTACTGGCCCCTTATCGGCCCCAAAAACGTGCGCGATACGTTCGGGTTCGCGGTCGACTCCTCGGTCGACCCGCTTGGGCATATGCACGATGTGCGCGCGCGCAATACCTTGACCGGTGTGCATTTCATTGATCTGCGGGCCAGCCTGTTGCCAGCCGAGAAGGTGATCGAGGCGGCGGCGTTCGACAAGTACAATTACATCCGCGACGCGTATTTCCAGATGCGGCGCAATGCCGTGCATGACGGGAATCCGCCGCCTGAAGATGACGATGAAGATGAAATTGAAGAATAATTTTTTGAGGCCGGAATCATGAAATGCTTGTTTTCGCTGCTGTTTGGCCTGGTGTCTGTCTTTAATATGTCCGCGTTTGCGCAGGAAACCGCTCCCGACGAGTTGGTCAAAAATGTCACCGAGGAAGTTTTTTCCATCGTCCGTCAGGACAAGGACATTCAGAGCGGCGACACCAAAAAGATCATCGAACTCGTCAATGCCAAGGTGCTGCCGCATTTCAATTTCCAGCGCATGACGGCGCTGGCGATGGGCAAAGAGTGGAACAAGGCCAGTTCCGATCAAAAGAAACGGCTGGCGGAGGAGTTCCAGACCTTGCTGGTGCGCACCTATTCGAACGCGCTGACGGGGTACAAGGATCAGACCGTGCGTTACAAGCCGACCAAGATGCCGGACGGCGATGGGGATGTCGTCGTCAGGACAGAAATCCTGCAAGCGGGCGGCAAGCCGGTTCAGCTCGATTATTCCCTGAGGAAAGGGCCGGACGGATGGAAGGTTTTTGACATGGTTGTCGCGGGTGTCAGTCTGGTGACCAATTACCGCGATACCTTCACCCAGGAAGTGCGCGCCAACGGCGTCGATGGCCTGATCAAGATGTTGGCCGACAAGAACAGGCAGCTTGAGGCCGGCAAGAAATGATCGACAGGGATGGCGGCACGTACCGGATAGGTCTGCCCATGCTGATCGCCAATGCGCGCGCCCTGCTTGAGGCGGGGCGTGTTCTTTTGCGCGTGGAGCCGGAAAAAGAAATCTTGCTCGATTTAGCATCCGTGCAGGAAGTCGATTCCTCGGCCCTGGCGGTTATCTTCGGACTGCAACGAACCGCCGTTACGCGCGGCGTGAGCTTGCGTGTGGCCAATCCCCCGGCGAGCCTGCTGAGTCTGGCCGGTCTCTATGGCGTTGACGAATCACTTCCGCTCGCCTGACGGGAGTATGACAGAGCCATCTACAGGCGCCATGAGGGCGGCCGTCTCGATTGAGCAGGTCACCAAACGTTTTGGCAGTGTCCAGGCGCTCGATGGCGTCAGCCTGCAAATTGGCGAAGGCGAGTTTTTCGGATTGCTTGGCCCCAACGGCGCCGGCAAAACGACCTTGATTTCCTGCCTAGCCGGTTTGGCGCGCCCCGATTCGGGCCAGGTCAGCGTCATGGGTTTCGACGTGCAGAACGATTATCGCGAGGCGCGCCGGCAGTTGGGCGTTGTTCCGCAAGAGCTGGTGTTCGATCCGTTTTTCACGGTGCGCGAGACATTACGCATTCAGTCCGGCTATTTCGGCATCCGCAGGAATGACGACTGGATTGATGAGATCCTCGAAAACCTCGACCTGACGGCCAAGGCGGACACTAATATGCGCCGCCTGTCCGGCGGCATGAAACGGCGGGTGCTGGTGGCCCAGGCGCTGGTGCATAAGCCGTCCGTGATCGTGCTGGACGAGCCGACGGCGGGCGTCGATGTGGAATTGCGCCAGGGCTTGTGGCAATTCGTGCAGCGTCTGAACGACGAAGGACATACGGTTATTCTCACCACGCATTATCTTGAAGAGGCCGAAGCGCTCTGTGGGCGAATCGCCATGCTCAAGCAGGGGCGCGTCGTCGCGCTCGATTCGACGCGCAACCTGCTGGATCGTTTTTCCGTGCATAAGCTGGGTTTGCGGGTCGAAGCCGCGGACAAGCTTCCCGAGGCGATTACGCGGCGGGGCTCGCTCAGCGAAGGTTATCTGAATTTCATGCTGGGTAGTATGAATGAGGTGGAACCGCTGCTGACCGCCGTTCGCGAATCGGGCTGTCCGATCCGGGACATGCGCCTGAGCACGACCGATCTGGAAGACGTGTTCATCGAAGTGATGAACGGGCAGGATGTTGAAAGGGAAGCGCGATGAGCGGTTTTCGTACCCTGCTGTACAAGGAAGTCCTGCGCTTCTGGAAGGTTGCCATCCAGACCATCGCCGCGCCGGTGGTGACGGCGCTGCTTTATCTCTTAATTTTTGCCCATGTGCTGGAAGGCCGTGTCGAGATCAACAATGTGCGTTACACGGCTTTCCTGGTTCCCGGACTGATCATGATGTCGGTGCTGCAAAACGCCTTCGCCAACAGTTCGTCCAGCCTGATCGGGGCCAAGATGACCGGCAGCATCATTTTTGTGCTCCTGCCGCCGATTTCGTATGGCGAGTTCTTTCTGGCCTATGTCGGCGCGGCGGTGCTGCGCGGTGCAATGGTCGGCCTGGGACTGCTGGCGGTCACGGTCTGGTTCGCGCCCCTGCAGTTTGTCGCGCCCTGGTGGATTCTCGTTTTCTTGCTGATCGGAGGCGGAATCATGGGCGCGCTCGGCATGATCGCGGGCATCTGGGCCGACAAGTTCGACCAGTTATCCGCCTTCCAGAATTTTCTGATCATGCCGCTGACCATGCTCTCCGGCGTTTTCTATTCCATCCATTCGCTTCCGCCCTTCTGGCAGAAAATCTCCCATTTGAACCCCTTCTTTTACCTGATCGACGGCCTGCGCTACGGCTTTTTCGGCGTTTCCGACGTTTCTCCCTTCCTCAGCCTGGCCGTTTCGACGGCTTTCCTCCTGATGGTGAGTGTGGTCATCCTGCTGCTGCTGCGCAAAGGTTATAAGTTGAGGTATTGAGCGGAGATGGAAGTTTCAACCCCAAAATCTATAGGAAGTCTGAAGATCTGTTGAACACAATGACAACAGGAGCATTACAAAACAAAGCGCGCCGATGCCTATCATCTTAAAAAAGCCGCCCAGCCCCTCCTCGGAGAACTTAAACGCTGCGATGGCGCGGATGATAATGGTCAGTGTCAAAGTTTGCAGGAGTATTACTGATTCGAGGAAATCTTGACGATTTGGGTTTTTAGCTTTGGTGCCAAACGAAACAATAATCAAAAAACTGATAATGAGAGCAGCCAGCCAATTCGCCAGCCAGTCAAGCCGCCTCCAGTCGGAGGGCTGTTCGGAGGTTTCGCCGTCACTCTCATGATCGGAAGGAACAGGCAAGTGTTCAGTCTCAACGGTCGGCTTGCCTTCGTGTTCGTCGGAAGTTTGTTCGGAGGTTTCTTGATTGGAAGGCATCTTGCGGCATTCCTGTTCGGATTCGGATGGCATGATTTCAGTCTTCAGCAGAGAATATCGGAAATTATAGCTAACCCTCTTTATTTTGAGCCTGCAAAGTTGCTTTCTCAACCTATACTCGCTTCTTGATCGCGCCCTCCCTCATCACTCCGTCATTCTTCTGGGAGCGCGGGCGTCCCGCCCGCTCTTCTATATAAATCTGCGGGCGAGACGCCCGCGCTCCCAGGGTGTGCCTTCGCGGGAATGACGGCGGGGATTAACACGTGCCGGATGGCCGCACTCCCGGAACTCCCGGTTTTTTCTCCGTGTTTTCCACGCGCTTTGTGGTTAAATTAGGCTCCTTCAAAACAGAGTTTCACGATGAATCCCGAACATATCAAAACCCTCATTGCCGACGGCCTGCCGTGCGAGACCCTGAATGTCGAAGGCGACGGCGAGCATTTCGAAGCCCTGCTCGTCAGCGCGCAGTTTGCCGGCAAGAGCCGCGTGAAACGCCAGCAAATGGTTAATGCCCTGTTACGTACCTGGTTCGATAGCGGCGAACTGCATGCGCTGTCCATGAAAACCCTGACACCTGAAGAATGGAGTACGCATCATGGATAAGTTGTTGATCAAGGGCGGCAATCCGCTGGTCGGCGAACTGGCGATTTCCGGAGCGAAGAACGCGGCCCTGCCGATTATTTGCGCCAGCCTGCTGTGCAACAACACTCTGAGCCTCACCAATATCCCGCAGTTGCACGATGTGGCGACCATGTTACGGCTGCTCGGGCAGATGGGCGTTGTGGTCACGATAGGCGACAAGGGCACGCTGACGCTGGACGGCTGCAAGCTTGACAATCCTCTTGCGCCCTATGAGATGGTCAAAACCATGCGCGCGTCGATTCTGGTGCTCGGCCCCTTGCTTGCCCGCTGCGGCGAAGCCAAGGTCTCCATGCCGGGCGGTTGCGCCATCGGAGCGCGGCCCGTCGATCAGCACATCAAGGGATTACAGGCCATGGGCGCGGAAATCCGGGTCGAAGGTGGCTATGTGCTCGCCCAGGCGCAACGGCTGAAAGGAGCGCGTATCGTCACCGACATGGTGACGGTGACCGGCACGGAAAATCTCATGATGGCCGCGACGCTGGCCGAAGGCGAAACGGTCATCGAAAACGCGGCGCGCGAACCCGAAGTCGTCGATCTGGCCAACTGCCTGATCGCGATGGGCGCCAGAATCTCCGGCGCGGGATCCGATCGCATCAGTATTCAAGGAGTAGACCGGCTGCATGGCGCCGATTATCCGGTCATGCCCGACCGGATCGAGACCGGCACCTACCTGTGCGCCGCCGCCGCGACACGCGGCGATATTCTGTTGACGCGCGCCTCCCCCGCTTTGCTCGATGCCGTTATCGACAAACTGCGGGAAGCGGGCTGCGCCATCGAATGCCAGCCCGATTCGATCGCCTTGAAAGCGCCGCGCCGCCTCAAGTCGGTCAGCCTGCGCACCGCGCCGTATCCGGCCTTTCCGACCGACATGCAGGCGCAGTTCATGGCGATCGACTGCGTGGCCGAAGGCTCGGCGGTCATCCGCGAGACGATCTTTGAAAACCGTTTCATGCACGCCGTGGAACTCATCCGCCTCGGCGCGGATATCCGCATCGATGCCAACAACGCCGTAGTGACCGGCGTACCGGCGCTCGACGGCGCCACGGTCATGGCGACCGACCTGCGCGCCTCCGCCAGCCTGGTCATCGCCGGTCTGGTGGCCCAGGGCGAGACCCTGATCGAACGAATCTACCACCTCGACCGCGGCTACGAGCGCATTGAGGAAAAACTGACGCGCCTGGGCGCGGATGTGCGGCGGGTGCGGTAATTCTGCTTTCTGACCGAGGCCAATATCCAAACTTGCCGAAAGGACAGTCGCATGAAAAAGGAACTCATCCGGAAGTTGCACAAGAGCTTTGAAGATTGCGCGCGCCAGAAGGAAGGCGTGGAATACTGGCTGGCGCGTGAATTGCAGGAATTGCTTGGTTATACCCAATGGCGCAATTTCGAGTTGGTCGTCGACAAGGCCAAGATGGCTTGCGGAAAGGCCGGCCAGCAGGTGACCGATCATTTTGCTGACGTCAGCAAAATGATCGGGTTGGGCAAGGGCGCTGAGCGCGAGGTGGAAGACATTGCCCTCACGCGCTACGCCTGCTATCTGATCGCGCAGAATGGCGACCCGCGCAAGGACGCTATCGCCTTCGCCATGACTTACTTCGCGGTGCAGACGCGCAAACAGGAATTGATCGAGGCCCGCATCGCCGAATGGGAGCGTTTGCAGGCGCGTGAAAAACTCACCCTCTCGCAAAAGGAACTGTCAGGCGTGCTTTATGAGCGCGGCATCGACAGTCAGGGCTTTGCCCGCATCCTGAGCAAGGGCGACACGGCGCTGTTCGGCGGCTTGAGCACGCAGAACATGAAGCATCAGCTGGCCGTGCCGGAGAACCGTCCGCTGGCGGATTTCCTGCCAACGATCACCATCAAGGCCAAGGATTTCGCCAACGAAATTACCAACACGCAGGTCAAACAACAGAATTTACAAGGTGAGCCTGGCATCACGCGAGAGCATGTCAAGAACAACCGCGATGTGCGCAAGCTGCTGACTGACCGCAACATCATGCCTGAAGCGCTTCCTCCGGCAGAAGACGTGAAAAAACTCGAACGCCGCCTGAAGTCCGAAGAGAAGAAGCTTCCACGGCAAACGTCGCGTCTGGGGCATGGCAAGACAAGCGATAAGTCCTGAGAAGTGACCATGACGCTTCTCGCTTCGATCAAAGATTGGGCTCGCCGGATCAAACGCGATGTCGTCGCCGTATACTTTGCCGCGCGTAACCCCGATACTCCGTGGCTGACGCGCTTGCTGGCGTTGGCTGTTGCCGCGTATGCGCTCAGCCCCATCGACCTGATCCCCGACTTTGTACCGGTTCTCGGTTATCTCGATGACTTCATTATTGTTCCGGTCGGGCTCATCGTCGTGTTGCGGCTGCTTCCGCCTCATGTGCTTGCGCTGTCGCGAGCGCAGGCGGCGGCTGTGCTTGAGCGTCCGCGCAGCATCGCCGCGGCGGTCTTTTTTGTTGCCGTCTGGCTCCTGTGCGCGGTCGCCTTTATCTACTGGTGGGTACGGTAATGAAATGTCGTGATTTTGTGTTGTTCGGTGTAAACTTCCGCGAACATTTTTTAAGGACGTTGCGATGAAAAAGCTTTTTTCTGTTTTACCGTTTTTGCTGTCCATTTTTTATGTACAGCCGTCGTTTGCCAGTTCCGAGGCGAATCTGGTGCTGCCCAACCTGAATGATGTCGCGCTGGCCAGTTTCCTGGGGGGCATCGCCGGCTGGCAGTTGCTGGCCTATGGTCTTCTGGTGTGCGTCGCCGGACTGGTGTTCGGCGCGGTGGTTTACGGGCAGGTCAAATCCATGCCGGTGCATCGTTCGATGGCTGAGGTCAGCGAGCTGATTTACGAGACCTGCAAGACCTACATGTTCACGCAGGGCAAGTTCATCCTGCTGCTGGAAGTGTTCATCGGCATCATCATCGTCGCCTATTTCGGCTGGGTGCAGCACATGGCGGCGGGCGAGGTGTTGTTGATCCTGGCGTTTTCGCTGGTCGGCATCGCCGGCTCGTTCGGCGTCGCCTGGTTCGGCATCCGCATCAATACCCTGGCCAACAGCCGGACGGCTTTTGCTTCACTGGAAGGCAAGGCGTTTCCGGTTTATTCGATTCCGATGAAGTCCGGGATCTCGGTGGGCATGATGCTGATTTCCACCGAGCTCCTGATCATGCTCGGCATCATGTTGTTCATCTCGCCCGAACTGGCCGGCAAATGCTTCATCGGTTTCGCCATCGGCGAGTCGCTGGGCGCGGCGGCGCTGCGTATCGCCGGCGGTATTTTCACCAAGATCGCCGATATCGGTTCCGACCTGATGAAGATCGTGTTCAAGGTCAAGGAAGACGATCCGCGCAATCCGGGCGTGATTGCCGACTGTACCGGCGATAACGCCGGCGACTCGGTCGGCCCGACGGCGGACGGCTTCGAGACCTACGGGGTGACGGGGGTCGCGCTGATCAGCTTCATTCTGCTGGCGGTTCCGGAGGCCGCGGTGCAGGTCCAGTTGCTGGTCTGGATCTTCGTCATGCGCGTGATGATGATCGTCGCCTCGGGGATTTCCTACTTCGGCAACGAACTGGTGATGAAGGCGAAGTTCGGCAAGGTTGATAGTTTCAACTTCGAAGCGCCGCTCACTTCGCTGGTCTGGGTGACTTCGATTGTCTCCTTGATTATCACCTTCATCGTTTCCAATCTGCTGATCGGCGACATCTCCATCGGCGGCAAGGTGTACGCCGATCTGTGGTGGCAGCTTTCGATGATCATCACGCTCGGCACCCTGGCCGGCGCGATTATTCCGGAAGTCGTGAAGGTGTTTACCTCGACCAACTCGCGGCATGTGCGCGAAGTCGTGACCGCCTCCCGCGAGGGTGGCGCCAGCCTGAACATCCTGGCGGGCCTGACCGCCGGCAACTTCTCCGCGTTCTGGATGGGCGTAGTGATCGTCGGCCTGATGACCGGCGCTTACCTCGTTTCGCAGGGCGAACTCGCGCAGGTCATCAACCCCGATCCCGCCAAGGCAGGCATCATGGCCGCCGTGTTTTCTTTCGGTCTGGTGGCCTTCGGTTTCTTGGGCATGGGGCCGGTGACGATCGCCGTCGATAGCTACGGCCCGGTCACCGACAACGCGCAATCGGTCTATGAACTGTCGATGATCGAACAGCTTCCCGACATCGAGAAGGAAGTCAAAAAAGATTTCGGCATCACCGTCGATTTCGACAAGGCCAAGGCCTTGCTGGAAGAAAACGACGGCTGCGGCAACACCTTCAAGGCGACCGCCAAGCCGGTGCTGATCGGCACGGCAGTCGTTGGCGCGGCCACCATGGTGTTTTCGATCATCATGCTGCTGACCAACGGATTGACGGACAACGTCAATCACTTGTCGATGCTGCATCCGCCCTTCCTGCTCGGTCTGATTTCCGGCGGCGCGACGATTTTCTGGTTCTCCGGCGCTTCCATGCAGGCCGTCTCGACCGGCGCGTACCGCGCGGTGGAGTTCATCAAGAACAACATGAAACTTGATGAGGGTTTGACCAAGGCCAGCGTTGAGGACAGCAAGCGGGTCGTCGCCATCTGCACCCTGTATGCGCAGAAGGGGATGTTCAATATTTTCATGGCCGTCTTTTTCGGTACGTTGGCCTGCGCTTTCATCGAGCCCTTCTTTTTCATCGGCTATCTGATCTCGCTGGCCATCATCGGCCTGTATCAGGCCGTGTTCATGGCCAATGCAGGCGGCGCCTGGGACAACGCCAAGAAAATCGTCGAGACCGAACTGCACGCCAAGGGCACGGCACTGCACGACGCCTCGGTGGTCGGCGACACCGTGGGCGATCCGTTCAAGGATACGAGTTCGGTGGCCATGAACCCGATCATCAAGTTCACCACCCTGTTCGGCCTGCTGGCCGTGGAAATGGCCGTCGGCATGATGTCGCAGGGGCAGCAAGGTCTGGCGTGGGCGCTGGCCGCCATCTTCCTGGCGCTCAACTTTATCTTCGTCTATCGCAGCTTTTACGGGATGCGGATCGAACAGTGATCGGGCGAATGCCGTGATTCAGGAAGGCCGTCGCAAGACGGCCTTTTTTGTACTCCAGATATTGATATACCAAGGGTGGTAGTGAGACGCTTCTCTTGTCTCAAGCTTCTGGACATCGCCATATTATCGAATGGCGCAAAGCCAACGCCGTTAACATCGCGAATGCCAAAACCGTACTCATGTTCCGGGAGGTCGGCAGACACATCAACACCGCACTGCTTGGCAACAAACGCGCCGGATACGGCAAGCAGATTGTCGCCACGTTGTCATCGCAACTGGTAGAAAAATACGGCGCTACGTTCAACCTTTCCAGATTGAAGCGGATGCGTAAGTTTGCCGAGATTGTCGATGACAATGAAATTAGTGCCACACCGTGGCACTAATTGAGCTGGTCACACATCCGCAAAACCGCTGATTACCTTCCTGATTATCGCGTTTTCCTGCTCGGTTGGTAGACTCTCGGGTAAATGCTCTGTCATCGATTTATAAACGGAATCAGAGGGCCGGGCTTACGGTAGAATCTTTCTTTTTGTGCGGGAAGTACGCCGTGGATGGCATCACCATCGCCCTGTCGAAGGGCAGAATCTTTGAGGAAACCCTGCCCTTGTTGGCGGCTGCGGGCATCGAACCGCTGGAAAATCCGGAAACCTCGCGCAAGCTGATCATTCCGACCAATCATCACGATGTGCGCGTGGTCATCGTGCGCGCCACCGATGTGCCGACTTACGTGCAATACGGGGCGGCCGACATCGGTGTGGCCGGCAAGGACGTGTTGATCGAAACCGGTGGCGAAGGACTCTATCAACCGCTCGACCTGAAAATCGCCAAGTGCCGGATGATGGTGGCTGTTCCGGATGGTTTCGACTATGAACATGCGGTGCGCCAGGGCGCCCGCCTCAAGGTGGCGACCAAATATATCAACATCGCTCGCGAGCATTTTGCGGCCAAAGGCGTCCATGTCGATCTGATCAAGCTCTATGGGTCGATGGAGCTGGCGCCGCTGGTCGGACTCGCGGACGCCATCGTCGATCTGGTCTCGACGGGCGGAACATTGAAAGCCAACAATCTTGTCGCCATCGAGCACGTCGTCGACATCTCGGCGCGATTGATCGTCAATCAGGCAGCGCTCAAGTTAAAGCGCGAGAAACTCGTGCCGATCATGGACGCCATCGCCAGTGCGGTCGAGCCATGATGGCTGTCAAGCGGTTTTCCAGCGCGGATACGGATTTCGCGCAGAAGCTTGATGCCTTGCTGGCTTTCGAAGGGGCGCAGGATGCCGCCGTCGAGCAAACGGTCGTCGCCATTCTGGCCGAGGTGAAAAGCAGCGGGGATCGGGCGCTTATCGAGTTCACCAACCGCTTTGACCATCTTTCGGCGCGGTCGATGGCGGAACTGGAACTTTCGCCGCAAGAGTTGGCGGGTTCATTGGCGGGTCTTGCCCAGGAGCAACGGGAGGCGCTGGAGATCGCCGCGCAACGCATTAGAAACTTCCATCGGCGGCAGACCTTGCAAAGCTGGCAGTATGAAGAAACGCAGGGTGAGCTGGCCGGAACCCTGCTCGGCCAGAAGGTGACGCCGCTTAATCGCGTCGGACTCTATGTACCCGGCGGCAAGGCTGCTTATCCCTCATCAGTCTTGATGAACGCCATACCCGCGAAAGTCGCCGGTGTTGGCGAGTTGATCATGGTTGTGCCGACGCCGAACGGCGAGCGTAATCCGCTGGTACTGGCTGCGGCTGCCTTGGCCGGAGTCGATCGCGTTTTTTGCATCGGCGGCGCCCAGGCGATCGGCGCCCTGGCTTACGGGACGCAAACCGTTCCGCAAGTCGACAAAATCGTCGGCCCGGGCAATGCCTATGTTGCGGCGGCCAAACGGCGCGTCTTCGGCGTGGTGGGTATCGACATGGTCGCCGGCCCTTCCGAAATTCTCATCATCTGCGACGGGAAAACGAATCCCGACTGGGTGGCGATGGACCTTTTCTCGCAAGCCGAACACGATGAACTGGCGCAGGCTGTCCTGCTGTGTCCGGATGAAGATTTCATTGATCGGGTGTTGCAGTCCATCGAAAAATTGCTGCCGACGATGCCTCGCCGGGAAATCATCCGCAACGCTCTGGAGAACCGCGGCGCCTTGATCCGGGTACGCGATCTGGACGAAGCCTGTGCGGTCGCCAACCGTATCGCGCCCGAGCACCTGGAACTTTCAATCGATGACGCCGAACGCTGGGTCGACAAGAT
This sequence comes from Betaproteobacteria bacterium, assembly GCA_025997075.1. Lineage (GTDB taxonomy): Bacteria > Pseudomonadota > Gammaproteobacteria > Burkholderiales > Rhodocyclaceae > Propionivibrio. The sequence goes on from BNUC01000058.1 coordinate 19,201, forward strand.
TCACAATGCTGGCGCTATTTTTATTGGCTCTTATACATCCGAGTCCTTAGGGGATTATTGCGCGGGACCCAACCACGTCCTGCCGACCTCCGGTAGCGCGCGTTTTTCCTCGCCCTTGGGCGTCTATGACTTCCAGAAGCGCAGCAGCCTGATCCTGGTTTCCAGGGAAGCCGCCAAAACGCTCGGGCGTGTGGCTTCGGTTCTGGCTACGGGAGAGGGATTGCCGGCACATGCGCGATCCGCCGAATATCGTATCGGCTTGGACAGCTAAACACTTGAAAAGCTGGTTTTCCGGAAATTTATTTCTATAGGAGGCCAAGTATGTTCCAGAAAATTGTCAAATCGCTCGCGTATATTCTTGTGAGTCTTTTGGCAACGACGGCAGGGGCCAAGCAATATCCCACAAAAGCCATCACCCTGATCGTGCCGTTTGCCTCCACCGGACCCTCGGATACGACCGCGCGTATTCTCGCCCAGTTCATGAGCTTCTCGCTCAAGCAGAAGATCGTCATCGAGAACATCAGCGGCACGGGAGGGACGATCGGCGCGGCGCGCGCGGCGCAGTCCGCCCCGGATGGCTATACGCTTTTTGTGCATCACATTGGTCATGCGACCGCCCCAGCGTTTTACCCTGAGCTGTCCTACGATCCGATCAAGGATTTTGAACCGATCGGCCTGATCAACGACGGCGCTCAGACTTTCGTTTCTCGCGCCGATTTTCCAGCTAAGGATTTCGAGGAGTTTGTGGCCTACATCAAGGCCAACAAGGGCAAGGTCAGCATGGCCAATGCCGGCACCGGCTCGGCCTCGCATCTGTGCGGTTTGCTGTTCCAGGAGGCTATCCAGACCGAGGTTGCGACGGTGCAATTCAGTGGTACCGGGCCGGCGATGAGAGATCTGTTGAGCGGGAGGATAGATGTCATGTGCGATCAGACGACGAACACGACGCCGCACATCAAGTCGGGCAAGATCAAGGCTTATGCCGTGACCACGCCCAAGCGGATCGGCATCCTGCCCGATGTGCCGACAGCGGATGAGGCCGGTTTGCCGAATTTCGAGATATCCGTCTGGCACGCCTTGTATGCGCCCAAGGGCACGCCGAAACCGATCATTGACCAGTTGACCAAAGCCTTGCAGGCGGCCTTGCAGAATAACATCCTCAAGCTGCGTTACGCCGATCTCGGCGCGGAAGCGGTGTCCCAGGACAGGGCGACGCCCGAGGCCTTGCGCGCGCATCTGCAGTCGGAAATCGACCGCTGGGGGCCGATCATCAGGAAGGCGGGTGTTTACGCTAATTAAGCAGCAAGAAATTAGCGACAGGCCTTCAGGCCTGTCGGTCTAACGTGTTTTGGAAGGGGTTTGCATCCCCTCCCAAAACGGTCGCCGAAACCCCGCCCTAAAGGGCGGGGTTTCAACCGGAGTTGGTTTTACGATGAACATGATCTGTTAAAAACCCGGTGCGCCGAAACTCGCGACATTGCCTGCTGTTGTAAAGTAGATTCCAATCCAAGTATGAGTCTGAGCGGTGGGTTTTGAAGTTGAATTTTATATATAAAAAGGTTTGGCTTTTGGCGGGTTGTGGTAGGTGGGAAGGTCGCCGTCAGGCGAGCTATCCACCTATCCACAACCCCGCCGCTTTCCGCTTTTTATTGGGTCAGGCCACCGCTTTCGATCGGTTAAAAATGGTTTTGAAGAGAACGGAACGTGCTACGTTCATTTGCTCTGCCGCGTCATTGTCGTTCATTGCCAGGGCGTGTGCGTCAAGTTGTTCGAAATCCATGCCGGGCTTCAGGAATGTCCGGGCCTGCGGTAAGGATTTGAACTTCTCGTAGGGGGTCTTCATTAAGCTGGGGTAGCGCTTACGTTGTTTGCCCTTGGCGTCGGTGATTGTCTCGGCAAACAGGCAGGGGCGGTGGAAGTTGATATACGGGTTGAGGTAGTCGCGACAGAAGGCATTGACCTTCACCGCAAAGCGCTGCGGGATAGGGGCGTCCCCTAAACTGAAGTTCCCAGGACGCAATCATAAATCGAGCAGATAAAAGCCCGTCGTTCTTAGGATTGAGGGTAGGAATAGTGGATATTTCAGTGCTTATTTGTAGTCACTAAATAGACTTGACAGATAGCGATTTATTATTTAGTGTAGTTGGCATGGCTAAACGTACCGGAATCGCACACGTCGTCACAACGACCTGCACGTACAAGGATCGGGTCTATCACACGCATCTGCTGCGTCGCAGCTACCGTGAGGATGGCGTGGTCAAGAACGAGACTCTGGGCAACCTGTCGCATTTGCCGGATGCTTTGGTAGACA
>BNUC01000059.1 GCA_025997075.1 Betaproteobacteria bacterium
TGTTGAGCGGGGTGCTGCCTGTGCTGTTGTCGGCGATGACGCCGCGGACGGTGTAGTCGTGGCCCGCGGTGTTGGTGAAAGTCACTTTGGCGGGCTTGACGCCGCCGCTGATGATGTTGACCTGCCCCGCGCCGGTATCGGTGAAGGTGACCGTGTCGCCGTTGATGAATTGAGGTTCCGGGGTCCAGTTGTCCGAGGTCAGGATGTCCCAGGCGCGGTTGGTTGCGCCGGTCCAGGTGAGGTCGGTGGGCGTGGCGCGGGGTGGGGGTGGCGGAGGTGGCGGCGGTGTTGAAACTGGCAGACTGGCGATGAGGTCATTGCCGACATTGGACAGGCTGAAATCAGCGGAGAAAGTCACGCCTGAGGTGAGTGTGGCGGTGGAGTTGCTGTTACCGGTGAGGTTTCCTCCTCCGATTGTTTCGATGAGCTTGATGCTTTCGCCCTCGGTGAGGGCGCTCAGGCTGGCGACGCTGCCGTCAAAGTAAAGGTTGACCGTGCTGCCGCCAATGTTCGAGACGCCCGCGCCCGCGACGGTGAGGAGGGTATCACCGTCATCTATCGCGCCCGGCACGTAGAAGTTGAAAATGCCGTTGCGGGCGTCGAGGTTGCCGTCGATGCGGCTGCCCTGCCAGGCGTTCAGCGTGCTGTTGCTTGTCAGGGTGACGTTTTTGCCGGCAATTCCGGTTCCCCACAGCGAGAACGTGCCGCCAGCCGTCACGCTGACGTCGCTGCCGGTCAGGCTGCCGGTTAATAGCAGGGTTCCCTGGGCGACGCTTGTTGGGCCGCTGTAGTCACTTATGCCGGAAAGGGTCAGGACGCCATCGCCGCCTTTGGTCAGGCCGCCCGCGCCGGAAACAGTGCCGGAAGCGCTGGCGCTTCCGCTTTCCACCGCCAGAACACCGCCGCCGGAGGCGAGCGTGATCGGATTGGTGAAAGCCAGGCCGTCCGCGAGACCGAGGATGGCGGCGTTGCCTAGCGTCACCGGGCCGGTACCCAGCGCTCCGGCCTGGGTGTTCAGGTTGACGCGCCCGCCGTTGAGGGTGGCGGCGCTAAAGCCATTGGCTCCGGTCTGGTTGAAATTCACTTCGCCTGCGCCGGTTTTGGTGAGTGTTCCGGCGCTTACGAGGCCGTTGCCGGTGAAGGTGTAGTTCCCGGTGGTATGGTTAAACGTGAGGCCGTTGGTCGTGAGGCTCGCGCCCACAGTAATGTTTCTGGTTCCGGTGGTGTCGCCAAAGACCACCGTATCGCCTTTCTTGAAAAAGCCCTGATAAGCGGCAGGAGGGCTGCCACCGAGGTCCCAGTTCTTGCTGGTTTCGTCCCAGTTGCCGTCGACGGTTCCCGTCCAGGTGGCGGTTCGGTTGATGTCCGCGCTGAAAACGGTGAGCTTGAGTTTGCCGGGAACGCTGGCGTCATAGTCGCTCACGCCGTAGCGTAGGTTGGGGCCGCCCGAACCCGTGGGGGCGCTGCCGCCAATCAGTCCCGTGTAGTTACCGGTGAAGTCGAAGAGGTTGCCGGTATCGACGAGGATGAAGGAGCCGTTGCCGCCAGTTGGGATAACGGCGTCGACTTGCAGTGTGTCGCCCGTGGTGAGTTTGAACGTATCGACCGTCAGCACGGTTGCGCCGTCCGATACGCCGGTGAGGTCGGCCATCAGCTTGGCGTCGTCGCTGAAATTGACCCCGCCGTTGCCGCTCGTAATGCGGTTGCCGGTGCCGGAAAGTGCAAGCGTCGAGTTCGTTTCAAAGTTGACGGTCTGCGCGGTGAGTGCTGCGCTGCTATCGAGGGCGAGTGTTTTCGTGCCGACAACGGTAACGGTGCTGCCGGTTGTTGTGCCGCTGTCGATGCTGCCGGTTAATTTCAGCGTTCCATTTGTAACGGTTGTATCGCCCGTGTAGGTGCTGTTACCGCCCAAAGTCAGCGTTCCCGCGCCTTGTTTGTTTAGCCCCCCGTTGCCGTTGCTGCCAATAGCGTTGCCTAACGTAACGTTGTTACCGTTGGTGTCGAATGTCCCTCCGTTCACGTCGAGAACAATGAAAACTGCTGAGGCAATGTCGCTCGTGTTGCCGTCTGCCCATTGCAAACCACCGTCGTTGAGGACGATCTTGCCCGTACCGAAGGCGTTCGCGTTGTTGAAGTTGATGAATCCATCGTTCACGGTCGTGCCACCACTGTAGATGTTCGCCTTGGTCAGGGTCAGCGTTCCCGCGCCGGTTTTGGTCAGACTGCCGGAGCCGGAAATGATGCCGCCGTAGCTCACGGTGTCGCTGCGGTTGAAGATCAGGTTCGCGTTGTTGGTGATATTGCCCTCGATGCTTCCCGTTGTGTTGCCATCGCCGATTTGCAGAATCCCTGTGTTCACGGAGGTTCCGCCATCGTGGGTATTTGCGCCGGTCAAAATCAGCGTTCCCGCGCCGTCTTTGGTCAGACTGCCTGTGCCGGAAATATTGCCGCCGTAGCTCACGGTGTCGCTGCGGTTGAAGGTCAGGTTCGCGTTGTTGGTGATATTGCCCGTGATGCTTCCTGTCGTGGCGCCATTGCCGATTTGCAGGATTCCGTTGCTGATTGTCCAGGGATTGCCGCTGCTGTCCGCGCCGGTGAGGACCCAGGTTGACACGCCGTCTTTTTCAAAGGCGTCGAAGCCTCTGAACAGACTGTTTGTTCCGTCGCCGATGCCGCCGGCGTTAAAGTTGCCGTTACTGGAGCCGCCCAGACGCAAGATGTTGCCCGTACCGCCGCTCGCCACGGCCACGTTCCCGGTAAAGCTGTAGCCATCGTGCAGTTCCACGATGTTTTTGTCGCCCTCGATGCTGACCGCGTTGGCTTGCGCGCCGGAGCCGTTGTTGGCGAGGCCGCCCTGAATCGTGCCCGCGTTGATGAGAAGGCTGTTGTTGCCGGTCAGGCGCGCGCCCACCCCGCCCTCGCCCGCCGTACCCGAGGTGGTGGAGCCGCCGTTGCCGCCGCTGACCGTGGCCCCGTTGTTGACGGTGATTTCGCTATGGGTCGTGGCGTCCGTACTCCAGGTGTAGAGGCCGCTGCCGCCGTTCCCTGCCGCGCCCGCGCCGCTAGCGCCGCCGTTCCCGCCGATGACTGTGCCGCTGATGCTGATCACGCTGTTGTTGGCCCGCAGGCCGTCCCCGCCCAGGCCGGCGGCATAAGCGTTTGTTCCGGTGGTGCTCCCGCCAGCCCCGCCGTTTATACTGCCGGCGCTTTGGGTGAACGAACTGCCGTCAACGCTCAGAAATACCGCGCTGCCGCCCCCGCCCCCGGCGCCGGAGGTGCCGTTCCCGCCGTCCCCGCCGTTTATACGGCCGTCGCTCATGTTGATATGGCTCAAGCCGGTGGCCACCAGCCCGGCCCCGCCGCCGCCGATATCGCCGCCCTTGCCACCGCTTAGGGTCGTGCCCGCGTCGCTTATGTTGAGACTAAAGCCCTCAGGCGGGGCGTTGTAAATAACCACCCCAGCCCCGCCGCCGCCTCCAAGGTCCCCGCTGCCACCAGTTATAGTTGTTGCGTTGTTTATGCTGTGGTTGTTATTCGTGTCCAGCAGCACCCGGGCCGCTCCGCCGCCGCCGCCTCTGTCCCCGTTGCCGCCCAGGGTGCTGTCGTTGCCGCCGGCCCCGCCGCCGCCCCCGCGGTTACCGCTGCCCCCTCCCCCTCCGTAAGCGCCGTTGCCGCCGACATTGCCGTTGCCGTCAGTAACGGTCGTACCGCCCGAACCGCCGGTGCCGTCGGTGCCGGGATATCCGCCAGAATGGTCTACGTCGCCGCCGTCGCCGCCGCCAGTGCCGTCGCTCAAGCCGCCCTTGCCGCCAAAACCCCCTCCCCCTCCCACATAGATGGAGGTATAGCTCCCCCGACCGCCCGCGCCACCCGCGCCACCGGCGCCATAGCTGGGGCTGGTTCCGCCAAGGCCAAAGCCACCTCCACCACCGCCGCCGCTGGTATTACCTGCGCCCGTGTTGCCGCCGTCGCCGCCGCCCTGGGTAATGGCTGCGGCCTGGGCAAGGGATGTGAACGGCCACAAAGAAAGCGCCAGCCCGGAAAGAGCCAGGGCGAGCGCGAGCGGCGTGAGTTTGAACGGACGGCTAGCGGCCTGGGCGCGGGATTTTTGAGACATGGGTTCCTCCTGGAACACGAGTGCTTAAAGACACGACGAAAAAAAGCGGCCTTGCCCCCAAAGGGACAAGGCCGCGAATGAAAAGCAAAAACCGGCGAAGCCGGTTTTTGCGTCAGCGATCAGAGAAGAAGGTGAGTGAGTGAGTGAGTGAGTGAGCAAAAATCATGCCAGAATCAGGCACCCCGGCTCTGCCGGTTCCCGTCCGACCCTGCGCTTCACGACCCGGTCTCGTCATACCGGGTGTTGATGGCGCTTTATCCGGAAATTTGATGAACGATTCCGGATTCCCGCCTTCGCGGGAATGACGGGGATGGGAAGCGTCCTTCGATGCCGCCCTGCCTTCCCGCAGGTGACCACAAGCCGGCATGGGCTTGATTCCTGATACCTGACCTCTGATCCCTGACACGGGCGAAGGACTGAAAAACATGTGATTTTTGCGCGGTGCGATAGAGGAAACAAAGTTCCATATACTCCATGTCCTAGCACAAAATATCAAGTGCTTTTGCTACCCAGGGATCAGATGTCAGGTTTTCAGGAATCAGATGTCAGCGAGGTAATCGGGTCTACGCCGAAAATCGTCCCGAGAAACACGGTGAGCATGAACAGGCGTTTGCTTTCCCTCTCCCCTTGTGGGAGAGGGTGCCCCGGCAGGGGTGGGTGAGGGGGAGGATCGGGCTTATTCCGGCTCTGTTTCGCGCTGAACCGCCGCCCCCTCACCTGCCCTTCGGGCATCCTCCCCCACGAGGGGGGAGGACGATGGATCGTCCTACTCCGCGAAATTTTCATATCAATAAAATCAATAGCTTAAGTAGTGTTTCTTGAGAGATGTCAGCGAGGTAATCGGGCCTACGCCGAAAATCGTCCCGAAGAAACACGGTGAGCATGAACAGGCGTTTGCTTTCCCTCTCCCCTTGTGGGAGAGGGTGCCCCGGCAGGGGCGGGTGAGGGGGAGGATCGGACTTATTCCAGCCCTGTTTCGCGCTGAACCGCCGCCCCCTCACCTGCCCTTCGGGCATCCTCCCCCACGAGGGGGGAGGACGATGGATCGTCCTACTCCGCGAAATTTTCATATCAATAAAATCAATAGCTTAAGTAGTGTTTCTTGAGAGATGTCAGCGAGGTAATCAGGCCTACACCGAAAATCGTCCCGAAGAAACACGGTGAGCATGAACAGGCGTTTGCTTTCCCTCTCCCCTTGTGGGAGAGGGTGCCCCGGCAGGGGCAGGTGAGGGGGAGGAGCGGGCTTATTCCGGCTCTGTTTCGCGCTGAACCGCCGCCCCCTCATCCGGCCTTCGGCCACCTTCTCCCCGCAAGCGGGGCGAAGGGACAAGATCGTCCTACTCCGCGGGAAGTGTCGTCCTTCATTTCAATGGCATTCATGCCATTGCCCTGTGGCAGGTGGCGTGTTTGCCGGCGCGCTTGCGTTGTAACGGGCAGCCGTGCAATGATTACGCGGTTCTGCACCGTGTCGCGAGGAGTCCCCGGGATGTTGTCACTTAAACAAAAATGTTCAGGGTGATTCTCTTGCAAACGGCAGCAGTTATAATTGCGTCTGTCGTTGGCGGATTGATTGCCGGTTTCCGGGGTGGTATTTCATCGGCGCTGGGAGGGGTGGTGTGTGTTATCCCTAACCTGCTTCTGGCGCTACACTTGAGGTTCGCTGCCCGTCGTCCGGGCGCGGGGTTTTTTGTGAGTTTCCTGGTTGGCGAGATCGTCAAGTTGGTGTTTATTGTCGGATTGTTGTTCGTAATCGTGCGTGAGTACGACGATCTTCATACACCTTCCTTGCTGATCGGTCTGGCGCTCGCCACGCAAGCGCTGTTTTTTTGGGGTTTCTGGAAAAAGAACTGAACATGTCGACAACAGGTCATGAAGCTGCCGCGAACGCGCCGAACGCTGGTGAATACATTCTTCACCACCTGACCAATCTGAATTCGTCCGGGCACGCGCAAAGTTCGATGATCGACTTCTCGATCGTCAACTTCGATACGATCTTCTTTTCCGTCCTGCTCGGAGCGGCGGGCCTGTTCTTCCTGTGGCTGATCGCCCGCAAGGCGACCTCCGGCGTCCCCGGCCGGGCGCAGGCCGCGCTGGAAATTCTGGTCGAGATGGTCGGCAACCAGGCCAAGGGAATCATCCATAACGAGCAATCGCGCCGCTTCGTCGCGCCGCTGGGATTGACGGTGTTCATGTGGGTTCTCCTGATGAATGCGATGGATTTCCTGCCCGTCGATCTGTTGCCGCTGGTCTGGCAAAAACTCTCCGGCAATCCGCACGCTTATCTGCGCGTGGTGCCGACGGCGGATCTCAACGGCACGCTCGGCCTGTCGGTCGGCGTGCTCCTGTTGTGTTTTTTTTACAACATCAAGATCAAGGGAATCGGCGGCTGGGCGCACGAGCTGATCACGGCGCCGTTCGGCAATCATCCCTTGCTTTATATCCCGAACTTCGTGATGCAGATCATCGAGTTCGCGGCCAAGACCATTTCGCACGGCATGCGTTTGTTCGGCAACATGTACGCTGGTGAGTTGCTGTTCCTGCTGATCGCCCTGATGGGCATGGCTTTCCCCGCGATGTCCCCGGTCGGCGGTTCCCTGCTCTGGCTCGGTCACCTGGTTCTGGGAACCCTGTGGGCGCTTTTCCATATTCTGATTGTCGTTTTGCAGGCTTTTATCTTTATGATGTTGACGCTGGTTTATATCGGTCAGGCGCACGACAGTCATTAACTGCTTATGCTTGTCTTTTTGCTCGTTGCTTTTGTTGGTCATTAAACTCGGAGGAATGGATTCATGGAAATCGTATATGCAAACGCCGCCCTCGCGTGCGGTCTGGTCATCAGCCTGGGGGCGCTCGGAGCCTGTCTGGGAATCAGTATGATGGGCGGCAAATACCTCGAAGCCTCGGCCCGTCAACCCGAACTGATGAATGACTTGCAGGTCAAGATGTTCATCATCGCCGGCCTGATCGACGCGGCGTTCCTGATCGGAACAGGGGTCGCCATTTGGTTCGCTACCCAGACTTTCCTCAAGTAATCGTCGTTTGAGGAATTTTCCGCCCATTTCACGGAAGAGGTATCTGACGTGTATCTGAACGCAACGCTACTGGCACAGATTGCTGTGTTCATCATCCTGGCGCTGTTCACCATGAAATTTGTGTGGCCGCCGATCGTGAAGGCGCTCGACGAACGGGCCGCCAAGATTTCCGAGGGGCTTGCGGAGGCCGAGCGCGGACAGCAGAGTCTGGTTCTCTCCGCCAGGCATGCCGCGGAAACAATGCGTGAAGGCAAGGAAAAGGCTGCCGAAGTGATCGCCCAGGCCGAGAATCGCGCCGGACAGATCATCGAGAAAGCCAAGGCCGACGCGCGACTCGAAGCCGAGAAGGTGATCGCCTCGGCCAAGGCGGAAATCGAGCAGGAAGAAGCGCGTATGCGCGAATCCCTGCGCGAGCGCGTCGCCGATCTGGCGGTGGCCGGCGCCGAGAAAATCCTGCGGCGCGAGGTAGACGCCAGGGTACATGCCGACATGTTGTCAGCCATCAAACTGGATCTGTAATTTCCATGGCCGAATCCGTCACCATTGCACGCCCTTATGCGCAGGCGATTTTCCGTCTGGCCAGGGAGAAACAGTCGCTGGCCGAATGGTCCGGGCGTCTCCATCGCCTTGCGGCGATTGCGCAAGATCCCGAAATGGGCCGCGTCATCGGCAATCCGAAATTCTCCACCCGACAGCTTGCCGATCTGTTCATCTCGCTCTCGGGCGAGCCGGAGGGTTCCAGGGATTCCGAATTGGCGTCCTTTATCGCCTTGCTTGCCGAAAACAGGCGTTTTAATGTACTGGCGGACATCAGCGCGATTTTCGAATCCCTCAAAAACGAAGACCAGGGGATCAAGGAAGCCTTGATCACCAGCGCCTTTCCGATTAACAAGAAAGCGCTGACCGCGTTGCTGGGCTCGCTTGAAACTCTTTTTGGCGGCCGCCTGCAAGGGCGGGTGGACGTGGATCCTTCATTGATTGGCGGTGTACGGGTGGCGGTCGGCGATCGGGTTTTCGACGCCTCCGTGCGCGGCAAACTCGACGCCATGGCGGCGACGCTCAAGAACTAGGAGAAATTGATGCAGTTGAATCCTTCCGAGATCAGCGAACTGATCAAGAACAAGATTCAGAATCTGGATATTGGCGCCGAAACCCGCACGCAGGGTACGGTGGTTTCCGTAACCGACGGCATCTGCCGCGTGCATGGGCTGGCGGATGTCATGCAGGGTGAAATGCTCGAATTTCCGGGCGGTTCCTACGGCATGGCGCTCAACCTCGAACGCGATTCCGTCGGCGCGGTGGTTCTCGGCGAATACGAACATATCAGCGAAGGCGACACGGTCAAGACGACCGGGCGCATCCTGGAAGTTCCCATCGGTCCGGAATTGCTGGGCCGCGTGGTCAATTCCCTGGGTCAGCCGATCGACGGCAAGGGGGCGATCAACGCCAAACTGGCCGACAAGATCGAAAAAGTGGCGCCGGGGGTCATCTGGCGCAAATCGGTTTCCCAACCGGTGCAGACGGGCCTGAAATCAATCGACTCGATGGTGCCGATCGGACGCGGCCAGCGCGAACTGATCATCGGCGACCGCCAGACCGGCAAAACGGCGGTGGCGACGGACACCATCATCAACCAGAAGGGCAAGGATCTCATCTGCATCTACGTGGCGATCGGGCAGAAAGCCTCGACCGTGGCCAACGTCGTGCGCAAGCTCGAAGAGCACGGCGCGATGCAATACACCATCGTCGTCGCGGCCACGGCGGCTGAATCCGCCGCGCTGCAATACATCGCGCCCTATGCCGGATGCACGATGGGCGAGTATTTCCGCGACCGCGGGCAGGACGCCCTGATCATCTATGACGATCTCACCAAGCAGGCCTGGGCCTACCGTCAGGTGTCGCTGCTGCTGCGCCGCCCGCCAGGGCGCGAAGCCTATCCGGGCGACGTTTTCTATCTACACTCCCGTCTGCTCGAACGCGCCGCCCGCGTCAACGAGGAATATGTCGAACGCTTCACCAACGGCGAGGTTAAGGGCAGGACCGGGTCGCTGACCGCGCTGCCGATCATTGAAACGCAGGCCGGCGACGTTTCGGCTTTCGTGCCGACCAACGTCATTTCGATTACCGACGGGCAAATCTTCCTGGATACCGACCTGTTCAACTCCGGCGTGCGGCCCGCCATCGACGCCGGCATCTCGGTTTCGCGCGTCGGCGGCGCGGCGCAGACCAAGATCATCAAGAAGCTCGGCGGCGGTGTGCGCCTGGCGCTGGCGCAGTACCGCGAGCTGGCCGCTTTCGCGCAGTTCGCTTCCGACCTCGACGAAGCCACGCGTAAACAGCTTGATCGCGGCCGCCTGGTGACTGAACTGATGAAGCAGCCGCAGTATGCGCCGATGTCCGTGGCCGAAATGTCGATCACGCTGCAGGCGGTCAACAAAGGCTATTTTGATGACATCGAAGTGAAAAAGGCGCTGGATATCGAGCGCCGGATGCAGGACTTCATCAAGGAGAAACACGCCGACCTCGTCGACAAAATCGAGGCGACCAAGGAGCTTGACGCGGATTCCGAACAGGTGCTTTCCAAGGCCATCGAGGCATTCAAGGCGACGTTGGCCTGATCGCCGGAGAGGACTAAAAGCTCATGGCAAGCGGCAAGGAGATTCGTAACAAGATCAAAAGCGTCGAAAGCACGCAAAAGATCACCAAGGCGATGGAGATGGTCGCCGCCTCCAAGATGCGCAAGGCGCAGGACCGGATGCGCGCGGCCCGCCCCTACAGCGAAAAGATCCGGCGCGTAGCCAGCAATCTGTCACACGCGCTGACCGATTACAGCCACCCGTTTCTGGAAGAACGCGAGGAGATCAGCGGAGTCGGCCTGATCGTCGTCACCTCGGACAAGGGGCTGTGCGGCGGTCTGAACACCAATGTCTTGCGTCTGGCCTTGAGCCGGATGAAGGAGTGGGACGCGCAGGGCATAAATTTGAAGGCCACCGCCATCGGCAACAAGGGCCTCGGCTTCATGACCCGCGCCGGCGCCGACATCATTTCGAACATCACCGGCATCGGCGACGAGCCGCGCCTGGAGAAACTCATCGGCCCGATCAAGCTTCAGATCGACGCCTATATGAACGAAGACATCGATGTCCTGTATATCGCCTACACGCGTTTCATCAATACCATGAAGCAGGAGCCGGTGATCGAACAGTTATTGCCCTTGTCGGGCGATCTGGTCGGCGGCGGGACACACCGCTGGGACTATATCTACGAGCCGGCGACCAAGACGGTGATCGACGATCTGCTGTTGCGTTACGTGGAAGTCGTTCTGTTTCAGGCGGTCGCGGAAAATATCGCGTCCGAGCAGAGCGCGCGCATGGTGGCCATGAAATCGGCATCGGATAACGCCAAGAATGTCATCGGTGAACTTCGTCTGGCGTACAACAAGGCGCGTCAGGCGGCGATCACCACGGAACTTACGGAAATCGTCAGCGGCGCCGCCGCCGTCTGACAGGTGAACCAGTTAATTGATTGAGGATACGACGATGAGTCAAGGAAACATTGTTCAGTGCATTGGCGCCGTGGTGGATATCCAGTTTCCGCGCGATGCCATGCCCAAGGTTTACGATGCGCTGCTGCTCGATAAATCCGAAGAACACAGCGGTTGCGAAGCGGATCTGATGTTCGAAGTCGAACAGCAACTTGGCGACGGCGTCGTGCGGACGATCACCATGGGTTCCTCCGACGGACTGCGCCGCGGCATGAAAGTCAACAGCACCGGCGGGCAGATTTCCGTACCGGTGGGCGACGCGACGGTCGGCCGGATCATGAATGTGCTCGGACGGCCGATTGACGAAGCCGGTCCGATCGGCACCGAGGAACGCCGCTCGATCCACCAGGCGGCGCCGAAGTTCGATGAGCTCTCACCCTCGGTCGAACTGCTCGAAACCGGCATCAAGGTCATTGACCTCATCTGCCCGTTCGCCAAGGGCGGCAAGGTCGGCCTGTTCGGCGGCGCCGGCGTCGGCAAGACGGTCAACATGATGGAGTTGATCAACAACATCGCCAAGCAGCACTCGGGTCTGTCGGTATTCGCCGGTGTGGGCGAACGCACCCGCGAGGGCAACGACTTCTACCACGAAATGAAAGATTCCAACGTGCTGGACAAGGTGGCGATGGTCTTCGGGCAGATGAACGAGCCGCCCGGCAACCGTCTGCGCGTGGCGCTCACCGGGCTGACCATGGCCGAACGTTTCCGTGACGACGGCCGCGACATCCTGTTCTTCGTCGATAATATCTACCGTTACACCCTGGCCGGCACCGAAGTGTCCGCGCTGCTGGGCCGCATGCCGTCCGCCGTGGGCTATCAGCCGACGCTGGCCGAGGAAATGGGTCGCCTGCAGGAACGCATCACCTCGACCAAGGTCGGCTCGATCACCTCGATCCAGGCCGTCTATGTGCCCGCGGATGACCTGACCGACCCCTCGCCCGCCACCACCTTCCTGCATCTGGACTCCACCGTCGTGCTCTCGCGCGACATCGCCTCGCTGGGCATCTACCCGGCCGTCGATCCGCTCGACTCCACTTCGCGCCAGCTCGATCCGCACGTCATCGGCGAGGAACATTACAAAGTGGCGCGCGCGGTGCAGCAAACCCTGCAAAAATACAAGGAACTGCGCGACATCATCGCCATTCTGGGCATGGACGAACTCTCGCCCGAAGACAAGCTGGTCGTCTACCGCGCGCGCAAGATTCAGCGTTTTCTGTCGCAGCCTTTCCATGTGGCCGAAGTATTCACCAATTCGCCGGGCAAGTATGTGCCGCTCAAGGATACGATCAAGGGCTTCAAGATGATTGTCGAGGGCGAGTGCGACAGCATTCCCGAACAAGCCTTCTACATGGTCGGTTCCATCGAGGAAGCTCTTGAAAAGGCCAAGACGCTCTAGTAGCCTGAAATAAGGGAATAAGGGAAAAATATGCCGCTCAGAGTTCATGTCGATGTCGTCAGCGCCGAGGAGCAGATTTTTTCCGGCGAGGCCGAATTTGCCGTATTCCCCGGCGAGATGGGGGAACTGGGAATTTACCCGCGCCACGCGCCGCTGCTGACCCGGGTCAGGCCAGGCGCGGTGCGCCTGAAACTTCCTGACCGCGACGAGTTCGAGATGCTTTATGTATCCGGCGGAATACTCGAAGTCCAGCCAACCCTGATTACCTTGCTGGCCGATACGGCCATCCGCGCCAAGGATCTCGACGAAGCCAAGGCAATCAAGGCCGCGCAACAGGCCAGGGATGTAGCGAAAAACCAGGCAACAGCCGCCAACTACGCCAGTGTAGAAGCTGAATTGGTGCAGACGATTACGGCAGCGCGGCTGCATACGATCAAGAAGAGCCGGAAACCGCACTGATGTTGCCTGTAGCCATTGAATTGGGAGAAGGGTAATGGCTTCAATCAGCATCGAAAACATAATAAAAGAGTTCAGCGGCAACAAGGTTTTAGCGGATTTATCCCTGCACATTCCCGATGGGGCGTTCTACACCCTCCTGGGACCCAGCGGCTGCGGGAAAACGACCTTGCTGCGCTGCATTGCCGGCTTTTACGAAACGGACGGCGGACGCCTGTTGTTCGACGCGGACGACATGACCCATGTGCCGACTCACCGCCGTGATATCGGCATGGTGTTTCAGGACTATGCCCTGTTTCCGGACAAAACCGTATTCGACAATGTGGCTTACGGATTGCGCGCGCGCGGCGTGGCGAAACCCGAGATCAAACAACGTGTCAAGCAGGCGATTGAAAGCGTGGGCCTCTCCAATCTGGCGGAACGCTATCCGGCGCAAATGAGCGGCGGGCAGCGTCAGCGGGTGGCGCTGGCCAGGGCCCTGGTGATTCGTCCGCGTGTTTTGCTGATGGACGAGCCGCTATCCAATCTGGATGCCAAGATGCGCACACAGATGCGTGACGTGATCCTCGATCTCGTGCAGGAAGCGCACATCACGACGGTTTTCGTCACGCACGATCAGGAAGAAGCCCTGGCGATGTCCGACAAGATCGCCATCATGGATCGAGGCCGGATCGCCCAGCTCGGGACGCCCGAAGATCTCTACGGCATGCCGGTCAATGCTTACGTGGCCGATTTCATTGGCTCGGCCAATGTCATCCCGGTGCCGGTCGAGCCTGCGCAGACTCCCGCGACCGCGTACTACAAGCTGAGTGGCCGCCGTCTCGAAGGCGTTCGGGCTGGCGAGCGCTTCGACGCCGATAACGGGATTCTGGTGGCGCGTCCGGAAGAGCTCTCGCTGCTCGCTCCCGACCCCGTCGCGCCAAACGCTGTTCCGGGTTCCGTCTTGCGCCGGCAGTACCTGGGATTCAAGACGACTTACCGTATCCGGTTGCAGGACGGCCCCGAAATACGCGTCGATCAGGGTAAAGGTCACCAGACGATCGACCCCCATCCGGGAGATTCGGTGCAGGTTCTGTTCCCGGCGCAAAGCCGGATTATCAGCGCGTAGGCCGGCAAAGTGAGCTTCATCAAGTCCAAATGGTGGCCCTGGGGCGTGCTGACGGTCCTTTCGCTGATCATTCTCGGCTTTTTCATTCTCTATCCGCTCGGGGTTCTGTTCAGCAACAGTGTGCGCGATGAATCCGGAGCGCTGTCGCTCGCCGGCTTCGCGCAGTTGCTTGATAACAGCATGTTCCTGCAGGCTGTGCGCAATACCCTGGTGCTGGGAACGAGCGTTACCGTCCTCTCGGTGGGCATCGGCGTGCCGCTGGCTTACATGGTGGCGCGCTACGAATTTCCGCTGAAGAATCTGGTCGCCATCCTGCCGGTGGTGACCATCGTGATCCCCGAAGTGATTGTCGGCCAGTCCTGGCTGCTGATCCTCGGCAATAACGGTTTGCTGACCAACTTCATGGAACAAATCGGTATTGAATTGCCGTCGTTCTATGGGTGGACCGGATTGATCTTCTCGATGACCCTGGTCTATTACACCTATATCTATCTGGGTGTGCTGGCCGCCTTGCGCGGTTTCGACGGGCAACTGGAAGAAGCCGGTCTGAGTCTGGGCGACCCGCCGCTGACGACCAAATTGCGCGTGCTGGCGCCGCTGATGTTGCCGGCGGTCGCCGTCAATGCCCTGGTGGTCTTCTCTCTGGTGGTCGGTAATTTCGTGCTCGCCACGCTGCTGGGCAGCCGGGTTCCCCTGCTCTCGGTCATGACCTACAACGAGTTCGTCAATGAAATGGGCGGCTCTCCGCTGCTGCAGAGCGCCATGTCGGTGATTTCGATCACCATCGTGGGCATTGTGCTGTTTCTGCAAAAAAGAGTCGTCGAACGCAAGCTCTACACCATGACGCCGGGGCGCGCGCCCAACGCGGTGCGCGTGAAATCCGGAGCGGCGCTGATGTTCACGGGCTGCGTCGGTTTCATCATCTTTCTTTCATTGCTGCCATTGTTCATCGTGTTCGTCGCCGCATTCACGGAAACCAGCGGCCCGGTCATGAAATGGGGTGTCTGGTCTCTTTCGAGCATGACCCGCATCTTCCGCAGCGCCCCCGAACCCGTTTTCAATTCGCTCATCTTCGCCTCGATAGCCACTCTGATAGGCGTCATCTTCGCCGTACTGGCGAGCTATCTGATCATCAAGAAGCGCAACGGACTTACCCAGACGCTCGACTATATCGTGGTTTTGCCGCTGACCATTTCGGGAACCGTCATGGGGATCGCGCTGGTTCAGACTTTCAACACCGGATGGCTCGTGCTGGCCGGCACCAGCAGTATCATGGTGCTGTGTTATGCCGTGCGACGCCTGCCCTTTGCGGTACGCAACGCCTCGTCGACCCTGTTCAATATCCCGGACTCGATCGAGGAAGCCTCCATCAGCCTCGGCGTATCGCCCCTGATGTCATTCTTCAAGGTCATGCTGCCGGTGATGAAGGCGTCGATCATCTCGGCGGGCATCCTGATGTGGGTCACGACCATCGCCGAACTGGCGGCGACGATCGTTGTTTACACCGGCGGCCTGGAAACCATGCCGATCGCCATTTTCCGCCAGATAGACGGCGGGCGGCTCGGTATGGCGTCGGCTTACGGAGCGGCAATGATCACCGTGATCCTGGCCCCGATCATCATTTCAATCAAGCTGTTCCGCATCAACCTTTTTTCCAACGCGTGACTTTTCAACCTGTGAGGTTTCCATGAAAATGAAACTGAAATTCCTGCCGCAAATAGCGGCGACCCTTATGTTTTCCGCAATGGCTACATTGGCGTCGGCTCAGACCGTGGTGCTTTATTCCTCGAACAACACCGAAACCATCGAGGCCGCGCTGAATGTGACCAAGAAAAAAAATGCCTCGCTCAACGTTCAGCAGGTCACGGGTGGAACCGGCGCATTGATGAAGCGCATTCAGGCCGAAGCCCAGAATCCGCGTGGAGACATCCTGTGGAGCGGCGGCTTCGGCACGCTTGGCGCTTACAAGGAATACATGGAACCCTACAAGTCGCCTGACCTTGCCGCGATTCCCGAGGAATTCCGCGGCCCGGACAATCTCTGGGTCGGAACGAATGTTCACCTGATGGTGATCATGGTCAATGAGAAACAACTCAAAGGCCTGCCCGTGCCGACAACCTGGTCCGACTTTATGAAACCCGAATGGAAAGGAAAATTCGCCATCACCGATCCTTCCAAGAGCGCCACCGCGTATCTGCTGGTCTATGGTCTTTTGAAGCAATTCGGCCGTGACGGACTGGAAAAAATCGCCGCCAACGCCGTCGTGACCTCCTCCTCCGGCACCACCTACAAAGGCACCGCCATGGGCGAGTATCCCGTTGGACTGACCATCGAATATGCCGCGCAGGAATACGTGGCGGGCGGCCAGAAAGAAATCCGTCTGGTCTATCCCGGCGAAGGCAGCTACCTCGCGCCGGAAGGCATGTTCATCGTAAAAGGAGCAAAAAACGCGGAAGCGGCCAGGGCCTTCTACAACATCCTCCTGAGCCGGGAAATGCAGCAGGAATTGCTCGTCAAATCATTCCGCCGGCCCGTGCGTTCCGACATCGAAGTCTCGAAGCTGACCCCGCTGCCCGACCTCAAGTCAGTCAAAATTTTCCCCCTCGACCAGGCCGCCGCCTCGGAGGAATATGAACAACTGGTCAGTCTTTGGAATCTTGCGGTAAATAAAGCCAAGTAGAGCAACCGCCTTTTAGGGACGGCCCCCGGCCACGCAGGCAGGCACGGGGGCCGTCCCTTGTTGATGTATCGCCACGTCCACGACCGCCAGGATCACTCACCGGAACAGCAAACCTCGTAAGCCACTTTATAGAACTGGTCGAATTCAATCTGGACGAGATATCCGCCCACTGGCTTACGATTCCTGACCCGGTAAAAATCAAGGTCGCCGGTTCCAAAATAAAGCGGCGCATCATCGGGATATTCGGCAAGGGCGTCACGTAATTGGCCAACAGTGATGGTTCCGGGTTGTTCGTTCACGGATCATTCCTTTCGGGTAATTACGATTCGCATTAAAACCGATGCTTTCCGCGCCACGGCGAGGCCATCCGCAGATCATTTCGCCCAGGCGGCCAGAAACTCCCGCCAATGCGGCTTGTTCAGTTTTGCCAGCTCGTCCTGCACGAAGACAATTTCTGCGTCATATTCCTCACGGGACATTTCGCCGTTCATCAGGCGAAAGCGCAGGAACACGAGGTAGGTGTTCATCACGTCGGTTTCACAGTAGTCGCGGATGCCGGCGATCTCGCCGGCCTGCCAGGCGTCCCACACCTTGCCGCCATCCATGCCGAGCTTGCCGGGAAAGCCGATCAGCCTGGCGAGATCGTCGAGCGGCGCATTGGCGCGCGGCTGGTAGAGCGCCAGGAGATCCATCAGATCGAGGTGGCGCGTGTGGTAGCGGTTGATGTAATTGTTCCACTTGAAATCGCGGCTGTCGCCGTAATCGCCCTCGCCCATATCCCAGTAGCGCGCGGCGGCCACACCGTGAATCAGGCCACGATAGTGCAGCACCGGCAGGTCAAAGCCGCCGCCATTCCAGGAGACGATCCGTGGCGTAAACTTTTCGATGCCGTCAAAAAAGCGCTGGATGATCTCGGCCTCGCTCTGCTCCGGCTCGGCCAGCGACCACACGCGCAAATCACGGCCCGCGCGCAACGTGCAGGAAATGACGGCGACACGTTGCAGGTAGTGCGGCAGAAAATCATTGCCGCTTTGCGCCCGCCGTTGCTGAAAAACCATTTCCGCCACCTCGGCGTCGGACAGCGCCGGATCGAGTTCGTGCAAACGCCGCAGCCCCGGCACGTCGGGAATGGTCTCGATATCGAAGACAAGGACGGGTTTCATCAAATGCTCCGCAAGAAAAAAGTTATGGGGAAACAGATATTGGAACTTTTACCACAGAGACACAGAGGCAGAGAGAAAACCGTGTAGGGCGGAAAAGGCCGAAGGCCGCATTCCGCCGGATGTAGGGCTTATCCACCTTCCATTCGGCGGATAACGCTTCGCTCATCCGCCCTACGGATTGCTGTGTCTCTGTGGTGAATGGTTTTAATCTGAATGAAGGTAGAAAAAGCTCACGCCGGAAACACCCCGGTCGAAAGGTAGCGGTCGCCGCGGTCGCAGATGATGGCGACGATCGTCGCGTTGCGGACTTCCTCGGCCAGACGCAGAGCCACGGCCATCGCGGCGCCCGAGGAAATGCCGGCGAAGATGCCTTCCTCGCGGGCCAGACGGCGCGTGATTTTCGCGGCGTCTCCCTGAAACACGGATTCGATGCGGTCGATCAGCGAACTGTCGTAGATTTTCGGCAGATAGGCTTCCGGCCATTTGCGGATGCCGGGGATCATCGATCCTTCCTCGGGCTGGCAGCCGACAATGCAGACCTTTGGATTCATCTCCTTCAGGTAACGCGCCACACCAATGATCGTGCCGGTCGTACCCATGCTGCTGACGAAGTGCGTGACGCGCCCGTTCGTGTCGCGCCAGATTTCGGGGCCGGTGCCTTCGTAATGCGCCAGCGGGTTGTCCGGGTTGGCGAACTGGTCAAGAATCACGCCCTGACCTTCGTCGCGCATTTTTTCGGCGACATCGCGCGACAGTTCCATGCCGCCGTCGCGCGGGGTCAGCACCAGTTCGGCGCCATACGCGCGCATGGTTTTGCAGAACTCGACGTTCTGATTTTCCGGCATGACCAGAATCATGCGGAAGCCGCTCATCGCCGCGGCCATCGCCAGCGCAATCCCGGTGTTGCCGGAAGTCGCCTCGATCAGCGTGTCGCCGGGCTTGATGTCGCCGCGCCGCGCCGCCCGCTGAATCATCGACAGCGCCGCCCGGTCCTTGACCGATCCGGCCGGATTATTGCCTTCCAGCTTGGCCAGCAGGATATTCCTCCGTTTGGCTACCGACGCGGAGAAGTGCTTCAAGTGCACCAGCGGCGTTTCTCCGACATAGTCTTCAAGTGTTTTATACATGATGGTCATCGAGCCAATTAACGTACCGCGCCACGCCCTCCTCGACGCTGGCGAAGGGCGCGTCGTAACCGGCCGCGCGCAGCTTTGTCAGGTCGGCCTGGGTGAAGCTCTGGTACTTGCCTTTCAGGGCCTCGGGGAAGGGGATGTATTCGATGAAGCCCTGTTTGAGCAGCGCGTCGAGCGCTTCCGCCGGTTTGCCCTGCAAGGCGCGGCAACTGTTCACATTGGCGGCGGCGAGCTCGTTGAAGCTCTGCGCCCGTCCGGCACCGACATTGAAGATGCCGGATTTTTCCGGGTGGTCGAGAAAGTACAGATTAACCCTGGCGACATCGCCAACATAAACGAAATCGCGTTTCTGCTCGCCCTTGCCGTAAGCGCCGCAACCCTCGAACAGCTTGACCTTGCCTTCGCCGAGGAACTGATTGTAGTGATGGAAAGCCACGGACGCCATGCGTCCCTTGTGCGCTTCACGCGGGCCATAAACATTGAAATAGCGGAAGCCCGCAATCTGCGCGGCGGCTTGCGGCAGCCGCTGACGCACGATCTGGTCGAACAGGAATTTGGAATAGCCATAGACATTGAGCGGCGCTTCAAAGGCCCGCTCCTCACTGAACCGGCTGCTGCCGCCGTAGGTCGCCGCGCTGGAGGCGTACAGGAACTGGATCTTGCGCGTCTGGCACCAGTCGAGCAGAGCCAGCGAGTAACGGAAATTGTTCTCCATCATGTAACGCCCATCCGTTTCCATGGTGTCGGAACAGGCGCCCTGGTGCAGCACGGCTCTGACAGCGCCGTCGAACTGTCCGGCCGAGAAACGCGCGAGGAAATCTTTCTTGTCGATATAGTCGGCAATCTCGCAATCGACGAGGTTCTTGAATTTCTCCGCACATTTTAAGTTGTCGACCGCGATGACCCGCGTCACGCCGCGCTCGTTGAGCGCCTTGACGACATTCGACCCGATGAATCCGGCTGCGCCGGTGACGATGGTGTACATGAATCCTCCTCGGCAAGTTGCGCCGGATAGTTCGCCCGGATGGGATTACGCCGAAGTGTACCGCGAAAGCGCGTAGGTTGGGAAAGCCGCGCAGCGGCGTATCCCGACGGTACTTATCTTCTGGCGCTACGCGCCGCCTATTTACAATTGTCGGGTTACGCTTCGCTTACCCAACCTACACTGGCTGAAGCAACAACACAGAATCCGACATATTTCATGGCGCGTATCAAGCTGGACAAGGATATGGGGAAAACTGGTCGGCAACAGCCCACCACCTACCGTTTTCTTTGACGAAGAAAAACAGGTCCCGGCCACTCGTTTCGATTGTCTTTCCGCCCATATCAAATGACATATCGAAATAATAAGCGACGACAGCGGAATTGCCATAGACCTCGATTACGGGATCGATTTCATCCCAGCGGTGAATACGCGCGGCGGCGGTAAAACCCTTCCAGCCAGCAATACAGGCGGCGTTCCCGTCGCGGCGCTTACGGTCGGTTGGTGTAATGGCAATCATATTCCGGTGAAAGAAATTGACGAGATCGTCAGGATGGCCTTTTGTCCACGCGTCATTCATCGCGCGAACGGTTGACCATATTTCCTGTTTGACCGGATCGGTGAATCGATTTTCCATGAACTTTTATTCCATGCTGAATGATGGGAAAATAAAGGCTGTCTGCATTAAAACGTAATCGGTGTGAAGATTTTACCGGCGCTGAAGTGTACCGCGAAAGAAGGAATTTGGGAGCTTCGTTCGATCCATGGAAAAATAGGGCATATCAAAGCGCGAGAGAACACATGAAGCCACAATCCGATTCACTTTTTTCCCTGCTGATCAACGGGCAGTCCGACGAAACCAACGGTATGTTCAGCAAGTTTTTCGCACGCGCACAGCATCTTGGCGAAGCATGGAAGGAAAGACGTTCGTGAAGAAGCGCGCAAGGAAGGCATTCTCGATCCTGTTTTGGTGGAAGCTGCCGATTTGGACAGTCTGAAAGGGATAGAAAATCTCTCGCGTCTTTCACCTGGCGTGTGGCGCATCGCTGAAAATTTTCTTTATCCACTGAACGACACGGAACCTTTTTTCGTCCCTCCGGCAGGTGTCGTGCCGTTGGAAGGCCATGATAAGATCCCCAGATTCATTCTGGCTTATTCGTGTTGGCACGCGTGGTAGAATTAATAAATGGAAGTTGCCATTGAGTTCAACAAATCAGCGTTCCGGCATGGAGTCAGCAGGGAAGACATCATACATGCCATCAAAACCAGAGTGCATGCCGCAACGATGAGCGGGTTCCCCGAAAAATACGCGATCATCGGATTTGATACCAAAGGGAACCCTCTCGAAGTCATGTATAACCCGATAGACGACAACACCATCAACGTATTCCACGCGATGAAAGCCCGCAAGAGCTTCATCGGACAACTTGGCTTATAGCGCAATGTGCATCGCAAGGAGACAAGTATGACGAGAATGACCGAACAGGAAGCTTGGGAGCTTGACGAGCGGGTAACACGCGCCGAAATCGATCTGGGTCCCAATGGTACTGATTTCCTCAGTCAGCGGGAAATCCGCCTGATGGGGCTGGACAATCTGTCAGTCAATTATCTGATGACCAAAGCAGAAACAGCCCATAAAACACCGGCCCAAATCATCAGCGAGCTGGTGAAAGAAAAGATCGCCGCTTCGACATAACCGGAAGCAAATGGATGACTGAAGAAGAAGCTTGGGCGCTGGACGTTCAAGCC
>BNUC01000060.1 GCA_025997075.1 Betaproteobacteria bacterium
GAGTAGTTACAGTTTCGACTCGAATCATTTAGCCATGTTATTTAAGCTGAGTCTCAATATAAGGAAAACACATTACCAATTGCGCCGCAAGGATAATTAGCTCATACTTGCTATGATTAGATTGGATAGCAAAGATCGAAACACATCAAAGCCTAAGCATGGTGCGCGCTATCGTCCATCGCCGAAAGCCAGACGCAAACCCGGTTCGGGCCATTCCATCTTCATCAGTTGGCCCGTGCCGGACAGCGTGATGTAGGCTGTCCACATATCCGCTTATTGGTCGTCATCGGATCGCCGGTCGGCACTTGGCCGAGCAATTCCCCGACCGGATTGATGACGCTGATGCATCCGCTGGCCAAGGTTGTGACGCAGATGTTGCCACGGGCGTCGACGGCCAGACCCGACTTTGACACCTCCAAGCCCCCCCTCTGGAAGCCGCCTAGCGCAAGGCCTCCGGCGAAGTAGCCGAAAGAGAGTGTGTATCTAGGCGAGGAACGCGCTCAATCCAGGTTCAGGATAGGCTTTGGCGGCTTAATCTTCAATGCTTTCAATCGCTTAACGGCGCCCGTTGAGGGGTCCGTGACTTGCCAGACGCGACCGTTGGGGCTGGACAATTGCGCCAGTTGAATTTGTTTCAGGTCATTCCTGATGTTGCGCTAAGTGTCCTGACAAGCGTACTCGATGGCGTGTTCCAGTAAGAGGGAGAGTACGGTGAAGGCGATGTGGGCGTGAATGCGATGCGGCGCCCAGCGGAACACGGGCATCTTCAAGCCGTTCTTCATCGTTCGCCAAGCTTCTTCCACTCGCTGTTGCTGTTTGTAGCCCAGCGCCATGTCTTCCGCCATGAGGGTGTCGTCGTTGCCATGCACCACGAACTTGCCATCGAAGCGTTCCAGTTCGGTGATCGCCTGGCGGTCGATCGCCAGTCCCTGTTTTGTTTCCTTCAGCAAGCGCCCATCGCGGGCGCGGGCGCGCAAGGCGCAGACTCGTTTTGTGTGATGGTCTTTCGTCCGATCGGACAGACTCGCCAGTTCCGCCTCCAGTTCGTGCAGGAGTTCTTCCCGATGCGACTTCTGGCACTTGGCTTCCAGCGGATTGAAGCAGATGGCGTAGCGTCGCCGCCGCTCACCGTCGCCGAGGATGACTTCTTTGACCTCCAGATTCTCGGTGACGGTGTGGTAGCGGCCCGGGCGCGATAACACCTGTTCGGTGACTTCGTCGCCTCGACACATGGGCATGGCCAGCAGGTACTTGCCGCCACCTCTGGATAAGGTTTGCAGGTTGGCTTGCGAGATCGTGCTGCGGCCACGCCTGACGTAAGCCGGGTGCCTGGTGGTTTACGACCCCGAGCAATTGATATTTCTGCTCTGATGTCGGAAGTTCGAATCTTCCCGTCTCGACCAAAGTTGCTAAACTCTCAAACACCATACGGAGTTTCAGTTAACATTTTGAGGAACAAACATGTTCAAACGTCGTATTGAAGCCAAAATCGTCAACCCGCTGCTGGGCGCCGGCATTCCAGCGCCGACCTATGCCACGGATGGCTCCGCGGCCATGGACCTGCGGGCGTGCGTTGAGGGTGTTGTCACGATTCAGCCCGGCGAGCGCCTGCTGGTCAAAACGGGCATCGCGCTCAACATGATGGACCCTGGCCTGGTTGCCATTGTGGCGTCGCGTTCGGGCCTGTCGCTGAAGCATGGCGTTCGCGTCGCTCAGGGCATCGGCGTTATCGATTCCGACTACCACGGCGAAATCGGCGTTATCCTCGCGAACGATGGTGACAAGCCGTTCCATATCGAACCGGGTGACCGCATTGCGCAATTGATGTTCCAGCCGGTGGTGCAGGTTGCGTTGCATTTCACGGACGAGTTTTCGATTGAAACCGAGCGCGGCGCTGGCGGATTCGGCAGCACCGGCAAGGGCTGAAACCAGTGGGCCGGAGCGTTTTCGAGTAATTTCATCGTCATTTCCGCGAAGACGGGAAATCGAAATAAAGGGAGTACGGTCATGGACGATCGCCACGATACAAGCTCTTACTTCGACATCAGGCAACTGCAGTTGCTCGATGTGCTGTACACCACGCGCTGCGTGACCAAGGCGGCCGAGCGCATGGGGCAGACGCAGCCGACGATCAGCACCTGGCTCGGGCAACTGCGCGACAAGGTGGGCGATCCCTTATTCATCCGGACATCGAAGGAAATGGTTCCGACACCGCGCGCCGACCAGCTCGTCGAGAAAGCGCGCGAAATCCTCGAAGCGATGCGCCAGATCAGCGGCACGGTGCTCCGGTTCGATCCGGCAACGTCAAATCGCGTTTTCCGCATATGCGCGCCCGATTCGGCGCACATCACGATGATTCCCCTCCTGCTGCAATGTATCCGCGACATCGCGCCCAGCGTCCAGATTGAAACGCTGCCGGTCAATGAAAACTCGGCGCTCCTGCTCGAAAACGGCAGCGCCGATCTGGCTTACGGCGGCTTCATCCCCGGAATGGACACCGGGTTCTATCAACAGGCGCTGATCAAGCAGGATTTCATTTGCCTGGCCAGCATGGAGCATCCGCGCATCTGGGGAGAAATAACGCTGGAGGACTACCAGCGCGAGGCGCACGTGGCCGTCAGTTATGGCGGCATTAACGGAGTCAATGCCCTGATCAAGTCGGCCCTGCACGCCGGACATATTCAACGTCGGGTGCTGCTGACACTGACCGGCTTCCTCGGCATCGGCAAGGTGATCGCGACGACCGATCTGATTACCACGCTGCCGCGCAACATCGGCGAAACGCTCGCCAACCAGTACGGCTTGCGGATTCTGCAATGTCCCGTGGGGATTCCGACCTACATGATCAAACAATATTGGCATGCCCATAGTCACCGCGACCCCGGCAACCAGTGGCTACGCAAGCTCTGCAAACAGCACGCGAAATGAGCGCCGATACCGTTAGAGCAGTTTACGGTTATGTGCAAACAGTCGCTATTTCAAGCTCGTCATTCCGGCTTGCACCGGAATGACGATGAATTTGTATCCATTTGACTCGAAAATTCTCTATGTATCAGCCGATGCGACGCAAATGGATAGCGACCGAGATTTGCGCTCCCAACCAGCCGAGGGCGATGCCGATGCCGACGACCGCGCCGGCTTGCTCCAGAGACGGTCCGCTTGGAGCAAAGCGGGTGCCATAAAGCGCGAGCAGCTCACTGACGGGGGCGGCCAGCGCCCGGCCGATGCCTGCTATGAGCAGGAGCGCGAACAGGCCGCCCAACGCACCCTGCAAAGCGCCGAAATAATGGAAAGGTCGGCGGATGAAGGCATCTGTGGCGCCAATCAGCCGGGAGACTTCGATTTCGGCGGCCTGGGCCAGAATCTGCAAGCGGATGGTGTTGAAGGTAATCGCCACCAGCGCGCCGGCGAACAATCCGGCGAGCAAGCTCACCGCGAGCCGGCCGATGCGCAGGAAAACATCCAGACGCCGGCTCCAGGCCGAATCAAGCTGGACATGCGCCACGGCAGGCCAGCTTTTGAAAGTCTCCGCCAGTTTTTCCAGCGTTTCCGGACGGCTGTCGTCGGGCTCCACGACAAAGGCGTCGGGCAGGGGATTTTTCGTCAGGCCGGCGACGAGGTCGGCCATGCCTTCCGTTGCCTTCAAGCGTTTCAATGCCTCATCGCGCGCGACAAAGCGCCATTGCCCTGGCTTGGCTTCGCGCAGGCGTGATTCGATTTCTGCCACGTCCTTTTCCCCGCCATCAATCGCCAGGAACAGACTGATCTGCTGTACGCCCGAAACATTGCCGGCAAAGCGTTGCAAGTTGTCGAGCAGCACCCAGCCGGCAGAGGGTAAGGCCAGCGCGGCGCCGATGACGATCAGCGACAGCAGCGTATTCAGCGGCGAGGAAAACAGGCGACGCATGGCGCTTTTCTGCGCCGCGAAGTGTTGGAAGAGAAAGGTTTTCACGTGTCGTTTCCAACTAAACGACCGTGTTCCAGGCGCAACACGCGCGGCGAAAAACGAGCCAGCCATTGTTGATCGTGCGTGGCGACAACCAGCGTGACACCGACCTGTTGAAAGGAGCGGAAAATGTCCAGGATATGGCTCGCTGATTCACTATCCAGGTTGGCCGTCGGCTCATCGGCCAGCAAAAGCGACGGACGGTTGACCACGGCCCGTGCAATCGCCAGGCGCTGCTGTTCCCCGCCCGAAAGAGCAATCGGGCGGGCACGCTCACGTTCAAGCAAACCGACTTTGTCCAGCGCGGCGCGAGCGCGGCGCTGCGCTTCCCGCATCGGCATTCCGACGATGGACAGCGGCAGCAGCACATTGTCGAGAACGCTGCGGTCGAACAATAATTTCTGGTCCTGGAAGATCATGCCGAGCTTGCGGCGCAGGTAGGGAATCGCGCTGCGCCGCAGGGCGGCGATGTTTTGACCGTTGACCACGATACTTCCCGTCGTCGGTTTTTCGATGGCCGCCAGCAGGCGGAACAACGTGGATTTTCCGGCGCCGGAATGACCGGTGATGAACACCATCTCGCCATCCGCGATCTCGAAACTGACGTCCTTCAGGGCTTCAATGCCTTGCGCATAGCGTTTGGTAACGGCGCTGGCGGAAATCATGGCATCCGGAGATTATTCGAAAATCGCATCGACGAAATCCCGCGCCATGAAGGGGCGCAGGTCGTCGATACCCTCGCCGACGCCGATGTAACGGATCGGCTTGGGACACTGACGGGCGATCGCCGCGATCACGCCGCCCTTGGCCGAACCGTCGAGCTTGGTAATGACGAGACCGGTGACGCCGATCGCCTTGTCGAAGGCTTTGACCTGCGCCAGGGCGTTCTGCCCGAAGTTGGCGTCAAGCACCAGCAGCGTTTCGTGTGGAGCATTCGGATCGGCCTTCTGGATGACGCGGCGCACCTTGGCGATTTCTTCCATCAGGTTGAGCTGCGTCGGCAGGCGGCCGGCGGTATCGGCCAGCACGACATCAATGCCGCGCGCTCTGGCCGCCGAAATGGCGTCGAAAATGACCGCCGCCGGATCGCCGGATTCCTGCGCGATAACGGTAACGTCGTTGCGCTCGCCCCAGGCTTGTAACTGTTCGCGCGCCGCGGCGCGGAAGGTGTCGCCGGCCGCCAGCAGGACGGATAGACCCTGCGCCTGGAAGTGTTTGGCCAGCTTGCCGATCGAGGTGGTCTTTCCCGCGCCGTTGACCCCGGCGAGCATGATGATGAATGGCCGGTGCGTCTTCACGTCGAGCGGCTGTTCGAGCGGCAGCAAGAGATCGTGCAGGGCGCCGGCCAGCGCCCGCTGGATGGCGTCGGGCGTCTCGATGCGGTCGCGCCGCGCGCGGGCCTTCAAATCTTCGAGCAGGTGATGAGTCGCATCCAGGCCGACATCGCTGGTCAGCAGCAGGGATTCGAGTTCCTCAAGCAATTCCTCGTCGACCTTGCCGCGCGAAAAAATGGATTTGAACTGGCCGCCGAGTTGCGCGCGCGTGCGCGCCAGCCCCGCCTCCAGGCGTTCGCGCCAGGAGCGCGCAGGCGGCGCGGGTTCAGCGGACTTCGCCTCAACTGATGGATCAGGCGCGGCGTCGGCGAATTTCTTTTTCAGGAAACCAAGCATGGAACTTTCGTGTCTCTGGAGAGTAGTGCTGGCGTCACGGATTTTTAGACGTGTCCGTAATCGATTAAGATACCGACCCGTACCGCTCACCGTTAATTGTGCAATTTTATCAGAAGCCTTTTCCACCTATGCGCCCTCTACCGCGAATCATCCGTCTGGCCCTCCTCACGGCCATCTTTATCCTTTCCGCGTCCGCAGGGGCCAACCCGTTCGAGCATCAACTGGCGAACGGGCTGCGCGTCATCGTCAAGGAGGACCGGCGCGCGCCGACCGTCGTCCACATGGTCTGGTACCGTGCCGGCAGCATGGACGAAACCAATGGCACGACCGGAGTCGCGCATCTGCTCGAACACATGATGTTCAAGGGCACGCCGACGATCGGCGCCGGCGAGTTCAGCCGCCTGGTGGCCGCCTCCGGGGGACGCGACAACGCCTTCACCAATCGCGATTACACCGCCTATTTCCAACAGGTGCCCAGGCAGCAACTCGAACGCATGATGGAGATCGAAGCCGATCGCATGCGCCACCTGACGCTCGACCCGAAAGAGTTCGAGCAGGAAATCAAGGTAGTCATGGAAGAACGCCGGATGCGCACCGACGACCAGCCGCGCGCGGCGCTCGGTGAGCAACTGCACGCGCTGGCTTTCCAGGCGCATCCCTACCGCGCGCCGGTAATCGGCTGGATGAGTGACCTGGAAGCCATGACCGCGCAGGATGCGCGCGACTGGTACGAGCGCTGGTACGTGCCGAACAACGCCTATGCCGTAATCGTCGGTGACGTTGATCACGAGGCGGTTTTTTCCCTGGCCGAGAAATACTATGGCCCACTCGCCGCGCGTCCGCTGCCCGCTCGCAAACCGCAGCAGGAACCGGTTCAGGCCGGCATCCGGCGGCTGGTCTTCAAGGCGCCGGCCGACCTGCCGGTGGTGCTGATGGCCTACAAAGCGCCGGTATTGCGCAACGTCGAGCGAGATGTCGATCCCTATGCCCTGGAAATACTCTCGGCCATCCTCGACGGACACGAGGCTGCCCGCTTTCCCCGAAAACTGGTGCGCGAACAGCGTCTGGCGGTTTCCGCGGGCGCCGGTTACGACGCCATCGAGCGCGGCCCCGGCCTGTTCTATCTCCAGGCTTCGCCCAGCGCCGGACGCACCCGCGCCGAGCTGG
The DNA here is from genome assembly GCA_025997075.1 of Betaproteobacteria bacterium. Taxonomy (GTDB): domain Bacteria; phylum Pseudomonadota; class Gammaproteobacteria; order Burkholderiales; family Rhodocyclaceae; genus Propionivibrio. Next base: position 6,784 of record BNUC01000060.1, read on the forward strand.
AAGCCGGCCTGCGCGCCGAGATCGCGCGCATCGCCCGCGATGGCGTGGACGACAAGGAACTGGCGCGGGCCAGAGCGCAACTCATCGCCGGTGAAGTTTACAAACGCGATTCGATGTTTGCCCAAGCCATGGAAATCGGTCAGCTCGAATCGTCGGGCGTCTCGTATCGCCAGGAACAGCGACTGATCGAGAAGCTCCAGGCGGTGACGACGGAAGATGTCAAGTCCGTGGTGCTGCGTTATCTGGTCGACGACGGCTTGACGGTCGCCGAACTTGATCCGCAACCGTTGCCGGAGACGCCACGGCATCCGTCGGCCACGGTACGCCACTGAATGACCATGGAAAACGCGGCGGGTCGTTCGCCGTCGTTCCAAAACTCCTCACGTGCGTCGTTTCTTATCCCCGGCCCTTTTTTACCCACAAGACAAGAATTACCGGGGGGGTTCGAGTCCATTGATGATCAGCGAGAGTTGCAGGCGATCACGCACGCCGAGTTTTTCCAGCATCGCGCCGACGTGTGCCTTGACCGTGCGCTCGGTGATGTTCATGTGCCGGGCAATTTCCTTGTTACTGGCGCCCTGGGCCAGCAGGACGGCCGCTTCCTGTTCGCGCTCGGTGAGCTTTTTCCGCCATGCGGCCTGGCCGGCATCCGGGCCGGCCGGCGATGTCGCCAGGCTGCGCGCCGTCGTGGCGAGCAGGCGCTGCATGAGACCTTGCCCGACCCAGATGCCGCCATTGCCGACGGCCCGCGCGACTTGCACCAGAACGGCGGGCGCGGCGTGGCCGTTGCAGTAGCCGGATGCGCCGGCGGCCAGCGCGATCAATGCGTCTTCTTCGTTCGGTTCGTCGGAGAGCAGGATCAACGGCCGACGGGCGGCCTGCCGGCGCAGCAACGTGACCAGCGCGGTCGTATTGCGTTCCGGTCCCGTGGGTTGCAGCACCCAGATGACTGTCGCCGCAAACGGTACGCGCGTCAGCGTTCCGGTAATCAGGTCGGGAAACGCTTTTTTCCAGCTTTCCCTGGTGCGAGCGTCAAGCGATAAAAAAGCATGATTCATAATCAACGCTCCGTAAAAGCGCGCGCCTTGGCGCGTAGTACCGGTTTAAGCAGGTAGGTCAGAATGCTTTTTTCACCGGTAAGAATGTCCACTTCGGCAATCATGCCCGGAATGATCGGCATGTCATTGCCGATCTGCGGCCGGTTGGTGCGCACGCGCACGGTGTAAAAAGCGTTGCCTTTCTCGTCGATCACGGTATCGGCGCCGATGTGTTCCAGCGTGCCTTCCAGTCCGCCGTAGATCGCGAAATCGTAGGCCGTGAATTTAACCATTACTTTTTGTCCGGGGCGCAGAAAGGCGATATCGCGGGGTTGCACGCGCGCTTCCAGAAGGAGCGCGTCTTCAAGCGGCACGATTTCGACGATGTCCCTGCCGGGCTGCACGACGCCGCCGACGGTGTTGACCAGCAGACGCTTCACCGTGCCTTTGACCGGCGAGCGCAGAACCGTGCGTTCGACCTTGTCGGCCAGGCCGACGCTGCTTTCGGACAGACTGTTGAGCCGGGTCATGGTTTCGGCGAGTTCCTTGCCGGCTTCGTTGCGGAAAGCCAGCGAGACTTCCTCGATCTTGTGGTTGGCTTCGTTGATCGCCGACTGGATACGCGATATCTGCGCCGAGGCCATGTCGCGCTCGCCACGGAAGCGGGAAGTGTCGCGCTCCAGGCGCAACAGTTCGACCTCGGAAACGGCGCCCGAGGCAATCAGGGGTTTGGTCACCGCCAGTTCCCTGGAAGAAAGCTGGTACGCGCTGGCTGCCTGCGTGTGCCGCGCGCGCGCCTCGGCCAGTTCTTGCTGGCGCTGGGAAAGTTGCTGGCGGGCGATGGATATGGTCGTTCTCAATTCAATGCGGCGCGATTCGTAGAGGCGGCTCTCTTCCTCGGCGGTTTTCGGATCTTCCTTGATGACTTCGGGCGGCATGACGAGCGGCACATCGTCGGTCAGCGCCCTCAGGCGCGCGGCCTTGGCCTGCAAGGATAAAGCCTGCGCGCGGCTTTCACGCACCGATGAGACAAAACGCGTCTGGTCGATGCGCAGCAATATCTGTTCTTCCTCGACAATGTCACCTTCACGCACCAGAATTTCCGACACCACGCCGCCATCGAGGCTTTGCAGCACCTGCAACTGGCGCGAGGGAATGACTTTGCCCTCGCCGCGCGTCACTTCGTCGATTTGGCTGTAGGCAGCCCATACCACGGCGATGACGATGGCGACGGCGACCATGAGCAGAACGCTGCGCGCACGTAGCGGTTCCTGCTGGATGATGGCGAGGTCGGTATCGATGGAAAAATCCAGCTTGCGTTCTTTCACGACCGGGAAGATGCGTTCCGGCAAATCGTCGATCAGGCGCAAGCTCTTGGCACGCTCCTCCCGAGCCGGCTGTTCTGCCAGCTTGCTTCCCTTCCCGACCGGCACGCTTACCGCGTGGTCCTCCCGACCGGGCTGATCGGCAAGCTCGCGTTCTTTCCCGACAGGCAGGCTCATGGCGCGGCCCTCACGACCTGGCCGCCCTGCAAGGCCTGGATCACTTTGTCGCGCGGACCATCGGCGACGATCCGTCCGTCATCGACGATGATGATGCGCGTGGCCAGATCGATCAGGCTGGTACGGTGCGTGACGATCACCAGCGTCTTGTACGCGGCATAACGCTTCAGGCGCTCCTTGAAGGCGCTCTCGGTGGAAAAATCCATGGCGCTGGTCGGCTCGTCGAACAGCAGCACCGGCGGATCCATCAACACCGCGCGGGCGATTGCCACTTCCTGACGCTGTCCGCCCGAGAGCGATTCGCCGCGCTCGCCGATCGTCATATCGAACCCCTTCGGATGACGGTTGACGAACAGCGACAGCCCGGCCACATCGGCAGCGTGTACGATCGCCGAATCGTCGGCATAGGGCGCGCCGATGGCGATGTTCTCGCGCAGCGTTCCGTAGAACAGCATGGCTTCCTGCCCGACGTAGCCGACGTTGCGCCGCAGGTCGGCCGGATCGAGCTGACGCAGGTCGATGCCGTCCATGCACACCGCGCCCTCGGTCGGTTGGTACAGACCGAGTATCAGCTTTTGCAGCGTGGTCTTGCCGGAACCGGTGCGCCCGAGAATGACCACGTGCTCGCCCGGCGCGATGTGCAGCGAGATGTGCTTCAATGCCGGCTCGGTCTGGTTCGGGTAAGTAAACGAGACGTTGCGGAATTCGATCGCGCCCTGCAATTCCGGACGGTGGACGAAGGCCTTGTTGTCCGGACGCTCCACCGGCTGCTCCATCAGCTTGTCGAGCGTGGTCAGCGAGGTGCGCGCGTTCTGGAATTGCATCAGCAGGCCCACGCCCTGCGCCAGCGGCGCAATGGCGCGGCTGCCAAGCATGGTCACGGCGATCAGCCCGCCCATCGTCAGCAGGCGGTCGTGGATCAGATAAACCCCGGCCACGATCAGCAGCACATTAACAATCTGCATGATGATCGCCGCACCGTTGGTGGCAGCCGCGGAAAGCAGGCGGAGCTTCGCTCCGGTGCGCGCCAGGAAGGCCGTGGTGTTTTCCCACTTGGTCTGCACGACACTCTCGGCGCCTTGCGTCTTGATCGTCTCCAGCGCGGTCAGACTTTCGACCAGCGAGGCATTGCGCAACGCGGAAGCGCGGTAGGTCGTCTCGACCAGTTCGTGCATCCGGAATTGCATGATGTAGGCGTAGATCAGCCCGATAACGAGCCCGCCCGTCGGGATCAATACCAGCGGCCAGGCGATCCACATGATCACCGCCAGGAAGAGCAGGGCGAACGGAAAATCGATCAGCGCGGTCACCGTCGCCGAGGCGATGAAATCGCGCACCGATTCGAACGAACGCAGGTTCGAGGAGAACGAGCCGACCGACGCCGGCCGTCCCTCCAGACGCATGCCCAGCACACGCTCCATGATCAGCGCCGATAATCTGACGTCGACGCGCGCGCTGGCAAGATCGATGAAATGGCTGCGCAAGAGGCGCATCGTGAAATCCATGCCGAATACCAGAAACACCCCGATCGCCAGCATCCACAGCGTATCTGTCGCATTGTTCGGCACCACGCGGTCATAGACGTTCATCGTGAAAAGCGGCATGACCACGGCGAACACGTTGATCAACAGGGCCGCGCCGAGCACATCGCGATAAACCGGCATCTGCTCAAACAGCGCCCCCCAGAACCAGTGGCGCCGCGCGATCTTGCCGACTTCCGGAGCGCGCTCGTCGAAGGCGAAGCGTGGCCGGGCGAACAGGGCGATGCCGAGGTAACGCGCGGACAGTTGCTCGCGCATCAGCATCACGACGCCTTGTCCGGTTTCCGGAAACAGCAGCCGCGCGATTTCGCCGGATTTGTTCCAGCCGATCAGAATGCACGCCTGATCCTTCTTGAGCAGGAGAATCGCGGGCAACAGGGCAACATCGATGTCGTCCAGCGAGCGCCGCACGATCCGTCCCGACAGACCGGCACGGGCGGCGGCGCGCGTAAACAAGGACGGCGTCAGACAGCCGCCTTTCAACGGCAGACCGGCTGAAAGCGCGGCGCGTGTGCTCGGACGCCCCAGCAAACGGGTCAGCTCGACCAGACAATCGAGCAGTGGATCGTGATGCAACAAGTCCTCGCGCAGGTCGGCTGCAAATGAGCGCCGTTCCGTACGCAGTGGAGACACCGTTGCCGAACTGTTCGTTGCCAAGAAACCTCCTTCAAAATGGCAGGCAAAAAGTAAAACCGCAACCTACAGGTACATAAAATCTCTCACATTTCACGAGAAGCTATATTCTAACTTCCAGCCTGGGTTATACACAGGCTGGAAATCACGCAGTTTGCAATAAAAAAATACTTATCCACATTATTCCATTTCCAAATCGTTCGTGACACAAAGTCAAACCAGGAACAGCGCAAAAGTACGACAAACGATGTCGATAAAGCCTCGGACGATTGAAAAATGGACTCATCAGGGATTATCGGCTTTTCCAAGGAAATCTACAGTTTTTCCGGTGTTTTCTTTTCGTGTGTTTTCTGTTGCAGATCGTTTCAGGTGATCAGGTGAGTCTGCGGGCTATTTCTACCTCGTCATTCCGGCCTGCCTTGTACTCGTACAGTGCCTGGGGGTGCGATTCAAACTGATGTGCCGTGGTATATAGAGGAAACAGAGCATGAGCAGGCGTCTGCTTTCCCTCTCCCCTTGTGGGAGAGGGTGCCCCGGCAGGGGCAGGTGAGGGGAAGGATTAACATTGACACGGAGAATGTAGGGGCGAATGAAAACCTTTTTAACCACGGCGACACGGCGGGCACAGCGAAAGGCAAAAATCGTTTTTGTCTTTGCTTTTTCGCCGTGCTCGCCGTGTCGCCGTGGTTAACTGCTTTTTCCATTTGATCCCTGCACATCAGTTTGAATCGCACCCTCCGCCGAGGCGTTATTTGGTTTGTGTGGCAAATGGCTCCCCCTCATCCGGCCTTCGGCCACCTTCTCCCCGTAGCGGGGAGAAGGGAGAGTATGCCCCTCGCCCGCTTGCGGGAGAGGGTGCCCCGAGGGGCGGGTGAGGGCGGGCCGCCGGAATTACCCGAAGCCCTGGCATTTTTTTACGTGGCTTCACACTTGATCGGAACCATGCGGCCGATTTCGATCATGATTTCCCGGCCTTTGCCCCGCACGGTGTTCGGGCCATTGGTATGGATGAAGCCGGAGCCCGACGTTGGAGTTGAACGAAAGCTTGATCGCCGGCGCCAGGCGCTACCCCTTTAGAGCGAGGACAGCCACGGTGAGGCGCGAAACGCAGGTGAGTTGGCCTTTTTCGTTGGACAAATCGATCTGCCAGACATGTGTGGTTCGACCGATATGCACGGGACGCGCCACCCCGGTAACCCAACCCGAAGTGGCGCTTCGCAGGTGGTTGGCGTTGATGTCCAGCCCGACGACCTTGTGTCCGGGTTGGCAAGCGTACAGGGCTCCGCACGAGCCAAGCGTTTCAGCGAGGACAACGGACACGCCGCCATGAAGAAGGCCATACGGCTGACGGGTGCGGGCATCGACCGGTACTCTGCCGCGAATGAAATCCTCGCCGACTTCAAGGAACTCGATTCCGAGATATTCGACCACAGTGTCCTTGTGGATGGAGGTGACGATCTCGACAGAGACGGGTTTCTTCCAGATGGAATTCATAAGATGAAAGAGGGGATTGAATACGTGTTCGAGTGTAGCAGCTAATTTTTCGGGCTGTTGTGGATCGGCTTGAGCGAAGGATTGAGCGGCATCCTGTCAGGAAGACCTCCAACCGCCCCAGTCAAGCTGCGGTGGCGATGGCGCGAACGGTTTCACAGGATAGCGCGCCAGCCCTGGATAGAGCCGGCTCCACACGATGACCACCAGCATCAGTGCGCCGACGCCGAGCAGCACGGGATCCCACAGCGCCGACCAGCCGGCATGAGCATGGATCATGATGACCGGATTGGCGCCGGCTGGAGGATGAACCGTGCGGGTCAGCAGCATCCAGGCCAGGGTCAGGCTCGTTGCGAGAACATAGACCGCCAGCGATTCGCCAAGGGCCTGGTAACACGCGATGCCGATAAAGGCGCTGCCGAAGTGGCCGCCAAGCAGCGCCCGAGGCTGCGCGGCCGGAACGCGCGTGAGGCTGAAGAGAAAGACGGTGGTGCCGCCCAGTGAAGCGAGCAGGAGCGGAGTGAACGGCGGCCCGACCAGAAAAAGGGCGAGTCCGATGCCGCAACTCGCTCCGATTAAGCACCACAAAAGACGAATCAAGGGATGGGTAAGCATGGTTTTCAATGTCTGGCGGGATAGTAAAAGCGCCAGACATTTGATGAACGAAGCATGAAGAAACCTTCGTCATTCCGGCGAAAGCCGGAAGATTTGCAGCCATTCTGGCTGGAGAGAACGCACTGGATTCCCGCCTTCGCGGGAATGACGGAGTAAGGGCGGGCGGATGTCTTGTTCATTTGGCGTTTGGGAATCGATGGATTGAATGATGTATCAGCCCTGATAAGTTCCACTCGATACCGCGATATCCGTGGCGAGTTTTTTTACCGCCATTCCCAGAAAAATCGACAGATCAGATTGTTCCGAGTAATTGGCGGATAAAAGATTGCTGACGCGGCCATCGTGCACGAATTGATAGGCGCTGCCCCATTTTTCGCCGTGGGTTTTGTCGAAAACGGCAATGGATACGCCGCCATCTTTTTTTACCAGTGAAAAGCATGGAATATCCGTGTATCCGTCGCCAACAAAAATCATGTAATTGATGGGGATGCGAATCTGTTCCGGCTTCAATTTTTTGTTGACATCAAAAGGTTTACCTCTGGACTGCGGGCCTATCAATCCCTTCTGAATGTGAAACAAATATCTGGTTTTATCAGTGAAACTCACAATCTTCTTGGGAAAATCGATCCCGCCGTCCATCCCATACGCAAATTCCGAGGCCCATATATCGGTGAACTCGGGCGCTATTGGCGTTTGCCGAAGGATGTCTCCAATGCCGCTGCTGATGAGATAAAACTCGACCACGGCGCGCGGATTGGTTTCCTTCGCAACTTTCCTCAGTCGGGGGAAAAGCCCATGCACGCCGTCGTGCAAGGGGAGGCGACGCCCCCATTCCATCAGACTCTCCTGAGTGACCTTGGGAATACGCCCTGACTTTGACGCCTCGATCATTTTGAAAAGATAAGCCGGCACCGGGTCCCAGTCTCCCTCAAGGAGGGCGGCGACTTCTTTCTGCCAGAATGAGGAAAGATCGTCTATACCTGCCCGGCTTAAATAGCCAGACGTACTGTCCGGCGCCAGCGTATCGTCAAAGTCAAATACTATTGCGATTGTTTCGTGCATGAAGTTTCTCCAGGCAGGGGAAGGCTAAGAGTCAGTAATCTACACCGGGCTCACCCCAGGCTATGCGTGCTGACAGCTTAGCGTAATATTTCAACAGCGCTACGCGTTCTCTCCGTAAACCTCAAAAGCTCCTCGTCGGTGATGAGATCGAACGAGATCATGGTAATCAACTGCATGAGCGCGGCGGAGCGGCGAGGATTGTTGAACGCACTCCCCAAGTGATGATCCTGATCGTCGATATATTTGTATACCTCCAGATAACGGGCATGAAAGGTTTTCGTTCCATCCGCGGTCATGCGGCCGATCTTTGCTAAAACGCGCTCGCAGAAGCGCTCAAGCGCGACCTCTCTAAGCTCGCGAAACACTCGCCAATCGGATTCCGGAAAGTTAGCGTTCATCTGCTCGCCTGAGATCTTAGACCGCTTTACGGTCGGACGAATGGTTGACCCCGTCACTGGTAGGAACCTCCGGGATGTCAAAAGGATTGACGCCCTCAAGGCAGCCGACGTTGTACGCGAACTGCTTGGGGTCGGAACGCCGCTGGTGATGAGTGTGAATGCCGCAGACGTCGCAAAAATAGTGCCTGGCGGTGTGCGTGTTGAACTCGTAAACCCTGAGATGCTCTGCGCCTTTGACGATATGAAGCCCGCTTTGCGGCACAAACGCCACAATGGTGCCTCGACGCCGACAGTACGAGCAGTTGCAGCGTCTCGGGTCGACAACACCCTCCGGGAGGTCTAACAGCAACTCGACAGCGCCACAGTGGCAGGTGGCGCGATGCTTGCTTTGTATAAGCGTGTCATTAACTTTCTTGAGGTTCACTTTTGTAGCTCCTAAGGTCTAAGGATTGAATGAATTGTCAGGCGTCATTTGATGTCTCGCACCCGTCGGACCCGCCAGCAATTTGCACAAGGTGCGCCGGATTGCATCCTGCAACAGACCCACGCCCAGGCCATGTCCCTGCATCCGCTGCTCCACCGCCAGGCGCGCCAGAATAACTACGGGAATGGGGCAAACAGATCACGCAGCCCCTCGTTATCCTGAGCCGGACGATCCAGCAACTCCATCAAGGCGCGGGACTGACTGCCGGACACCAGAAACAGACGCTGGTCGAGCAAGGTCTGTTCGGCCACCTGGCACGCGCTGTCGAGGATGAAATCGGTCATGGATTTGTTAGCGATTTCGGCAGCGCGCCGCAGCACGGCTTCCTGCTGCGCAGTGGCGCGAAGGCCCAAGCGGGCCGAGCGCATGGTGGTCATACTCATGGAACGCCTCCTGTTGATAACGCGCGTCATGTTAGCGCAATAGGCGTACAAATGACCACGTTCATGGCCTGTCGTTCTCACGCAGTTGACGCGACGGTTCGGTAGGCGGCAGTTCGTTCTCTGGCTCCAATGTGCACCCTTCCACATCGTATTCGTCGAAAACACTCTCCACGACTCCATACGGGGGACCGTTCAGGTCTCTTGGATCGTCGGAGATGAATCGCGTTTCCACTCGTTTCGTTTTGTCCGCCGCATCCCGCTCCACGCGAACCATTTCTCGTGGCTCAATACATATCGCCACGACGACACGCGTACCTACGTCTGTGCAACGCCAGCGCTTGCCACCGCACAGAATTCCAGACCAATCGAAAAATCGCTGTGTTGCATAGGGATCGTCTTTGTGGCTAAGGTTTGAGTTCATCGGTCGCCGTAAGCGGCCCGGCTGAGCGCAAGCTTATGCGGCTCTTGCTGAGCAATTGGTCTAACGCATGCAAAATGCGTTGGCGGTTAGCTTTTGCGACTACGTGCTTTGGAAGCCGGGACAGGAAGTAGCGATAGAGAAAACTGCCTTTCAGACACAGTTGCCGCTCGCGCACGCAGTCACCGCCGACGCGCGCCTGCAAGACCTGAACGTATTGTTCGTTCCATGCCCAGACATCGCCGCCTCTGACTGACACGTAGAAATAGGCGTCGCGGGGCCAAGAGATTGAATTCACCAGACCGCCGCATTTCTCACATACTCCGTGACCGTGAATTTCAGTCGGAACAGACATCATCACTACCTGATAGCCACCGGATTGCGGATCTTGAGCGTAGGAGTCGGGCACCACGGCCTGGAACCGAACACAACTGCTACAACGGCGACACTTGGCGAGAATCGCCTTGGGCCAAGAGTAATACTTGTACCGATAATCGATCGGGTCCCAAAAGCGATACTGTCCCCGATGACGGAAAGTATATGGGTTAGTGCTCATGACGCGTGTCCAGCCGCATAACATTTGAATTAAGGGGCGCCGTAGGCGATCCGATGCAATGAAGGGTTAGTTCAGGTCAAGAAAGTCTGAGAGCACTCGTAAGCCGTGATGCCAAAGATAACCCGAGAATTGTAACGCACCCTGAGCAGTAATACCGCAAGGCGCTGACTGGTAAAATCGCCTTTTTTCCGTGACTGACAGGTTCCCTTGACTCGTAAAACCGCAGGTTCCGAATTTTCCGATTGTCTGGTCGCCGACCGCCCCCGCTTGCGCGCGATGGCGCGTGATCTGCGCCATGTGTTCGGGGCAAAGCGCGACGCTTTGCAGACCGCGCATGATCAGTTGCTGGAAAAATCCCGCACCGCCGTGGCGGTTCGCCGCGCGGCTTTGCCGCGTCCGAAGTTCTCCGAAGAGCTACCGGTCAATGAGCGCCGTGAGGACATTGCCGCGCTGATCGAGAAGCATCCCGTGGTGATCGTGTGCGGCGAAACCGGGTCGGGCAAAACGACGCAGTTGCCGAAAATCTGTCTTGCCCTTGGCCGCGGGACGGCGGGGCTGATTGGTCATACGCAACCGCGACGCATTGCCGCGCGGTCGACGGCGGCACGTATCGCGCAGGAACTGGAAAGCGAACCCGGACGTTACGTCGGCTACAAAATCCGTTTTACCGACCGCACTTCGCCGCAGGCGTACATCAAGCTGATGACGGATGGCATTCTGCTGGCGGAAACGCAAGGCGACCCGCTCCTCGCGCAATATGACACACTGATTATCGACGAAGCGCACGAGCGCAGCCTGAACATCGATTTCCTGCTCGGCTACCTGAAGCAGCTTCTGCCCAGGCGGCCAGACCTCAAGGTGATTATCACCTCGGCGACGATTGACGCGGAGCGTTTTGCGCGGCATTTCGCGATTGACGGCAAGGCGGCGCCGGTGATTGAGGTGTCCGGCCGGCTGTATCCCGTCGAGATTCGTTATCGCCCGGTCGAGGTCGAAGAGGCGGAAGAAGATGACGAGCGCGACCTGTATGACGCCATCGTTGATGCCTGCGATGAGCTTAACCACATCGGTCCCGGCGACATCCTGGTTTTCCTTCCCGGCGAGCGCGAAATCCGCGAGGCCGCCGAGGCGCTGCGGAAGCACACCTTCACGCGCGGCGGCGCGGCGACGGAAATCCTGCCGCTGTTCGCCCGTCTCTCGGCCGAGGAGCAGTCGCGCATTTTCAAGCCGCACGCGGGGCGGCGCATCGTGCTGGCGACCAATGTCGCCGAAACCTCGCTCACCGTGCCGGGCATCCGCTACGTGGTCGATACGGGGCTGGCGCGCATCAAGCGCTATTCCTACCGCAACAAGGTCGAGCAACTGCAGGTCGAGAGAATCGCGCAGGCGTCCGCCAATCAGCGCGCCGGACGTTGCGGCCGGGTGTCGGCCGGCATCTGCGTGCGGCTTTATGACGAAGAGGATTTCGCGCGACGTCCGGCGTATTCCGACCCGGAAATCCTGCGCTCGTCGCTGGCCGGCGTCATCCTGCGCATGAAGTCGCTGCGTTTGGGCGACGTGGAGAATTTTCCGTTTCTCGAAGCGCCCCTGCCCAAGGCGATTCATGACGGCTATCAGCTTTTGCAGGAACTGGGCGCGGTAACGGATGAGCGGGCGCTCACCCCGGTCGGTCAGGAACTGGCCCGGATGCCGCTCGACCCGCGTGTGGCGCGCATGATTGTCGCGGCGCGTGACGAGGGCTGCCTCAAGGAAATGCTGGTCATCGCCGCCGCGCTGACCGTGCAGGACCCGCGCGAACGTCCGCAGGAAAAGCAGGGGACGGCCGACGCCGCGCACAAAAAATTCGCCGACGAGAAGTCCGAATTCCTCTCCTGGCTCAAGCTCTGGCAATGGTACGAGGGCGAGCTGGAGCACAAGAAATCGCAGCGCAAACTCGTTCAGGCCTGCCACGCCAATTTCCTCTCCGCGCTGCGCATGCGCGAGTGGTATGACATTCACGCGCAATTACATGCGCTGGTGACGGAACATGGGTGGATGAAGAACACTGGAGATACAAATTCATCGTCATTCCCGCGAAGGCGGGAATCCAGTACGTTCTCTCCAGCCAGAATGGCTGCAAATTCAAGAATGGCGACGCGTTGCGTCGGAAAAACCATTCTGGATTCCCGCCTTCGCGGGAATGACGAGGATAAAAATAGCGATGAGGCGTCTGCAAGCCCGCAAAACTCGCATCCTGTCCCCGCGACCTATGACGCCATCCATCGCGCCCTGCTCTCGGGCCTGCTCGGCAACATCGGCTGCAAGTCCGAGGATTCGGGGTATTACCTGGGCGCGCACGGCATCAAGTTTCTGATTCATCCGGGTTCGCCGCTCAACAAGAAGGCCGGCAAGTGGATTGCCGCCGCCGAGATTACCGAGACGAGCAAGCTCTTCGCCCGCTGTGTCGCCCGCATCGAACCGGAGTGGCTGGAGCGAGTAGGCGCTCACTTGATTAAGCGCAGCACCTTCGACCCTCACTGGGAGAAGAAGGCGATGCAGGCGGTAGCGTTCGAGCGTTCGACGCTGTATGGCATTGTCGTCAATCCGAAGAAGCGGGTGAATTACGGCCCGCTGAATCCGGCGGAAGCGCGCGAGCTGTTCATCCGGCAGGGGCTGGTCGGCGGCGAGGTCGCCGAGGAGTACGCGCGGCGCTGGGCCTTTTACACCCACAACCACCAGTTGATGCTCGACATCGAAACGCTGGAGCATAAATCGCGCCGGCCCGATGTGCTGGTCGACGACGAACTGATTGTCGCCTTCTATGACCGAATCATTCCCGAAGGTATCGCCAGCGGCGTCGAATTTGACGTATGGCGCAAGGCGGCGGAACGGGAAAACCCGAAGCTCTTGTACCTGAAGCGCGAAGACCTGATGCGGCACGAGGCGGCCGGCGTGACGACCGAGGCCTTCCCGCCGGGAATCCGGCTCGGCGGCATCGACTTTGAACTCGCCTATCATTTCGATCCCGGCTCGCCGAAAGACGGCGTGACCGTCACCGTGCCGCTCGCGCAATTAAACCAGATTCCGGCAACGCGTTGCGAGTGGCTGGTGCCCGGTTTGCTCAGGGAAAAGGTCGCGCAGCTCGTCAAGACACTGCCGCAGAAAATCCGCGCCAAACTGGTGCCGGTCCCCGAGTTCGCCGCCGAATTCGTCGGCGCGGTTGCGCCATCGGACAAGGGACTCATCCCTGCGCTAATTCACTACATCCTGCAAACGCGCGGCCTCAACGCGCGCGGATGGGAGATTACGCCGGACGCATTTCGGCCGGACGCCATCCCGGCGCATTTTTCTTTCAACTTCAAGCTCATCGACGAACATGGCCGGCAGTTGGCCATGAGCCGCAACCTGACCGAATTGCGCGCCGCATGGGGCGGGCAGGCCCGGCAGGAATTCTCCGAGGCGCACGAAACGCCGGCCGAATACGCCGGCATGACCGACTGGACTTTCGGCGAATTGCCCGAGTTGATGGAAGTCGAAACGGGTGGCCAGCGCGTTGTCGGCTATCCCGGTCTTGTCGACGACGGCGATTCGGTGTCGCTATGCGTTTTCGATAGCCTGGAAGAAGCGCGAGAAGCTCATGCCGCTGGCTTGCTGCGCCTCTTCCGCCTGCAATTCAGGGAACAGCTCAAATACTTCGAAAAGAACCTGCCGAACCTGACGCAGATGGCCATGCAGTACATGACATTCGGTTCGCTCGACGAGCTGCGCGACCAGTTGCTCGACGTGGCGCTACGCCGCGCCTGCCTCGCCGAACCGTGGCCGTCCGACGCCGCAGGCTTCAAACAGCGCTGCGCCGAAGCCAAGCCGCGCCTCGGCCTGCTGGCGCAGGAAATCTGCCGCCTGGTCGGCACGGCGCTGAGCGAATGGCAGGCGGTGCAGAAAAAACTGCCGGCCTTCAAGGCCTACACGGCGGCAGTTCAGGACATCGAGAAACAGCTTGGCCGGCTGATTGGCAAGCGCTTTATCACCGACACGCCCTTCGAACGCTTGCAGCATTTCCCGCGTTATCTCAAAGCCGTTGTCATGCGCCTCGACAAGCTCCGGGCGAGCAGTAATGGCGCGTCGCGTGACGCGCAGCTCCTGGCCGAATACGCGCCGCTATGGACGAATTACGAACGCCGCGCTAACCTGCTCGCCAAACAGGGCGTCGCCAATCCGCAAGTCGAACAATTCCGCTGGCTGCTCGAAGAACTGCGCGTGCAGCTTTTCGCGCAGGAATTGCGCACTCCCGCGCCGGTGTCGGTGAAAAGGCTACAAAAGATGTGGGAAAAGATTTGATGTTTGCAGCGAGTATTAACCCGGCAATTCAATAGATTCATTAAGCGGCATATTGAATTTTTGGGTGTTTGAAATAAGCCATAACCCGTTTGGGTTGAAGTTGCAATTTCTTCATGGCTCCCCGTACTTTTGACTCCAG
>BNUC01000061.1 GCA_025997075.1 Betaproteobacteria bacterium
GCATTTTTGGGCGAGAGGGTATTTCGTTTCCACGGTAGGACGTGACGAAGAGGTGATTCGGCGCTCCATCCGGGAGCAGGAAAAGGAGGATGAGCGGTTGGATCAACTCAATCTGATGTAAGGGCGTAACCACCATCAGGTGGTGCAAAATTCGGGGCCGCGTTAGCGACCCCGCCTAGCCGCTTTGAGCGGCTCACAAATGAAGGCCCCCGGCTTTGCCGGGGGATTGTTACTGTCTCGGTATAGTGCAGAAAAGAATCATTGACAGAAATCAACTCGCCGTCATAGACCGACAAACCTCCCCTGTCTTTCGGAAAAGGAATAAAAGCCTGACTGGATAACTGTCCTTCAGGCAGAAAATTTGGGTGAACCTGTCGAAGAAGAAGGCTTTGAGAACTCATACATCCTCCTGCCGGATATGTTCAGAAAGGAAGGACAAGAACTGCTGCCAATCACGGCCATTGTTCAACGAAAAATCTTTTTCAACATCTTGGCCGTTTGGCGTGAAAGCATGGAAGCTGGCAGCAAATGAACTCAGTTCTATGTCAACAGAAGGGTCGCCTTCGGTTTGCCACTCCAGTAACAGATTTCCTTCCTGTGTCGGCACGATGGCAGGCAGAGGCAAATGTTCCGGGTAGGCATCCGTCAGATACCTGGCGATAGCCGCCAGCTTCTCCTTGTCGGGTGCTGCCCCCAGCCCGTCATGCCAGCCATTTACCAACAAAGCCAGTTCTTCAAACCTTGTTACGAGAGGATAGTTATGAATGACTTCCAATGAATCAACATGGATTACCCTTTGCAACCTGTCCCAAGAGTCATAGGTTGCTACACCCTTTACAAAAACATAATCCCGTTTGTGCCCTCCGGATTCTCTCGCTTTTTCGTGAAAACTTCCCTGCATAGGAATGATAAGCGGGCTGCCGTCTTCTTGTTCCAAGCGAAATGTTGATTTTTTCCAGTCTGCTTCGCCAATGGAACCACTCAACTCAACCTCGCGTTCATAGACCTGACTGGCAGCCAGCACCAGATTCTTCCGCCGCTCTGTGTTCAGAACCGCCTTTTCCGCATTTCCTCTTGTCATTTTAAGCGCCTCTATCGCCGCGTGAGCATTGGCAGCCCGTTTGCCCAAAGTCTGGATTTTGGCTTCTGTCTCGGTACGGATCGCCAGTAATTGCCGGAACACCTCGCACCCCTTGGTTGCCGTTTCCCGCACGCCACTCAGGAAAAACCGTATCCAGTGGTTGAGGTCATTGTTCTTGCGGACGATCATCAAGGCATCGTAGTAGCTGGCGCGGTTGCGCTCGAAGAAATCCGAAAGGTAAAACGAAGGCTTGGCAAGCAGCTTGTGATTGATGAGGTAAAGCGGAATCAGCAAGCGCCCGACGCGCCCGTTGCCATCCAGAAACGGGTGGATGGTTTCAAACTGGTAGTGACTGATGGCAGCGCGAATCAGGTGAGGAACGTCAACCGCGTCGTTATGCCAGAATCGTTCCAGATCGCTCATCAGGTCAGGGACACTTTCGTGATACAGGGGGATGAAGGCGGCGTCGGAAAGGTTGGAGCCGCCAATCCAGTTCTGACTCGTGCGGAATTCGCCGGGCTGCTTCTTTTCACCGCGCACGCCCTGCATCAGGGTGAGATGCGCCTCTTTCAGCAGTCGATTGGAAAGCGGCAAGGTTTTCAGCCGGTCAATGGCGCTGTTTAGCGCGGCGATGTAGTTTTGCACCTCGCGCCAGTCATTACGTCGCTCGGGAAGAATCTGGCTTTCGGGCAGCAGTGCTTCATCCATGCTGGTTTGCGTGCCTTCGATGCGGCTGGAAGTCTGCGCCTCCTTGATAACGTGCATCTGGATGAACATATCAACATCGGGAACGATGAGCGAAAAAGCATTGAGTTCGCCCAAGGCGCGGGTAGCAGATTCCAGCAGTACATTGATGCGTGCGTCTTCCCATGTCCATTCATGATTGACCGGCACGGGTTCAAAACTTTTGTACTGGTAGCGCGATTGCCAGTGACCGGCCTTGAAGGTTTCAAATTTCATGATTTTCAATTTCCATCGGAATGACCGGACGAAATGGCGCGGGTCAGCATGTTGTCAAAGTTTGTTTTGAGCACGGTGGCCAGGTCGCTTTCCATCGCCCAAACATCCGTAAATTCGGCAAACGCCCAACGTCCCCAGGTTTTGAGGTTGTTGACGCCGGGAATCCAGCAGGTCTCCATCGTGGCTTTTTTGTCTTTGGCGTCTTCGCCGCGATAGCCCTTGATTTCGACGATGAGGTTCAGCAGGTCGTCCTCGTTTTGTCCTTTTCCGTCGTCGATGCGCAGGATGAAATCCGGCAGATACAGACGCATGTCGGATTGATACTGATAAGGGACTTCCAGCCCAAGATTGTGATTTTTGACGTAAGCGCACACCAAGGGGTGCGCTTCGGCTACGCGACAGAATTCGGCTCCCAGTCGCTGTCGAGGATGACCCAGTTGAGGTGGCATTGGGGCGGCGGACCGAGGGTTTCCCAGCGGGCGGTTTTTGTGGTGGAAAAGCGAACGTGGCGCGTGGAACCTGTCGGGTTGTACGGGTCAAGCAAGGCCTTGACCGGAGGACGATTCGGCAATTCGGCGCGGGTGTTGAAGGCGCGGAACATGGTTATATCCTCACTAAATACCAGAGAAATTCCGGGAGACGTTACACCCAACCCGCGCGGCGAGGGGAGAGGCCACGATAGACGGAATCCTTGAGTTGATCGTAACTTTTTTCGATCATCACTTGCTGCTCGGGGTGGAAAGGAAAAAAGACATACGCTTCACCATTAGGCAGCTTGCGGATACCGTAGCTTACACCCGCGCCCGATCGAACGCCCCTGGCGCCAACATCTCCCCATGTTTGGGCGTTGAAACGTTCCAATATGTTGATGAGTTGGGTGAAATGTCGCTGCTTTTTTTCGATCTGTCCAATATCCTTCGCGTCATTCCACAAGGTCGCAAAGTAATCCGTTTCCGTCATGCCGGCAGGTAAGTAGACGAGCGTATAACCCTGGTTATTGGCTTGCTGAAATGAAGTCTGCATCGTCGAAGTTTCGGCCCAGCGCGCAATGAAATCGTCGAGACGCGCCATGAATTCGGCGCGCGGGAGGCGTGAAAACGCGGCGTAGTCTTTGGCGAGTCGACCATCAAGACTGGCGGCTTCACGCAGGTCACGAACCATGCCCGAACCGCGCATATCGGGGAGCGTTCTGGCCTCGTCGGTGAGCGGGATGGCGTCGGTGAATTCACGGTAGAAACCATTTTTGGCAAACCAGACATCGGAGTACGCGCGTTCCTGTCCATTGATGGTGAAACTGCCGATACCTTCGAGCTTTGTTTCGTCAGCAAGCGTTCGAGTGTTCCCCGTTCTGGCGAGTCCAATCCGGGTGATGCCAGCATCCATGAGACTTTGCAGCTCACCTGGGCCAGAAATACCGTTCTGGTCGAGGTCGCGCCAGATGTACAGGTTTTTGTAATTGGCATCTTGCGAAGTGATCTGGCCATCACCATTGCTATCGAGATCAGCGAGCGCGGCATAACCGTCAGCGGCAAGCAGACCATTGGCAAGGACACTATTGTTACCCAATAATTCGCGCCCGCTATCAATGTGCCCCCTGCCGTTACGGTCGAACACGAGCAGACCGTCGTCAGCCTTGACCCAGGCAGTTCCCATACGGATACCATCGGCATCGTGATCGAAAAGTATCTGCGACCGCGCCCCACTCACTATCTGGATCACTTCTACCCCGTCGCCGTCCAGGTCAAGTACCAACGACGATTGGCCGTCTCGTAAGGCGCTACTGGACGCTTCGCCCGTGAAAACCATGACAGCAAGCACCAAAATCAATTTTTTCAATCTGGAATCCTTACAGTGATTCGTTAACCTCCGCGAGCATATTCAACACCAACTCGGTATTGCTCATGTTATCCCGCAAATTCTCCTTTTTCAGCCCCTTGTGCTGCTTGTATTCACGGGTGCTCATGCCGCTCCACGTCCTGCTCATCAAATCGGTCAAAGCCGCATATTCTTTCCCTTTGGCGACGCCGCTCTTGTCCCATTCGTCGGTAAGCGCCTTGCGCACCTCGATGGATTTGATGCGCTGGTTGATCCAGTTTTCGCTGTACCCCAAACGCCGAAAATTCTGAATGGCACGGTCAATGGAAAGCTCCGGGTCGACGGTTTCGTCGAGACATTCGTTTCCCACCTTCGCCAGCCACAGTTTGAACGGCTCCGCCTTCTTGCTGGGAACGGACTGGATCAGGCGCAAAATCTGTTCTGTGTCGGCGATATCGGTCAGATATTTTTTTCCGTCCGACGAGAGCATTTTCAGTTGGCTACAATTTGTAGCCAACTCGCTGCCTTCCTTTTTCAGACGTGTTTTGAGAACGCTCCAGTATTTGCGCGGGTTATCGCTATCGGTCAGAACCGCAACAATGTCGATGATGGAGAACGACCACTTTTCGGCTTCCTCATCCCACGACGTGCGGACAGTTTTCTGTTCAAACAACTTGATTTTGCCGGTTTGCGCGTTCATGGCTCTTTCTCCCCATCGGTAATCAGAGCGGTCGAGGGTACAGGTAAACCACGTGGGTTCAAGGCCGAAACCTTTGCAGCGCCATTCCGGGCACACACTCGAAATGTTTTGTATTCGCCGTGAGCAGTTTGTCGCCGCTTTCGACCACCGTTCCGGCAATCAGCGCGTCCGTGGCCGTCATCGAATGGCCGAGCGCAAAATCGCTGATGTATTGTGTCGCCCTGATCGAGATGGCTTCGCCGATGTGGATGATGTTGACTCCCCAGGCGCGTAATTGCCTGTTCATTGCTTTTTGCTCCGCCTTGTTCCTCGCTCCCTGCATAAGCTCCATGACGGATATTGTGGAGACGCTGAACGGCACCGCCTTGCTGATGGCGGCTTTGGCTTTTTCGTTACCCCTGAAATACCAGATCAATACATCGGTATCGATAATCATCGCCCGCGCCCTTTGCGCAGTCCGGCGACAAATACCGAGGGGTCTTTCATGTCTTTGCGGTCTTTCCACATGCCGAAGGCCGCCAGATCGTCATCTGCCGTCGCGACGGCGGGAGCATGATCCAAAGGCACGATCCTGGCGGCGGGTTTGCCGCGCATCGTTACGATGATGTCGTTTCCTGAACTCGCCATCGATATGATCCTGCCGGGCTGGGTTCTCAGTTCTTTTACCGTGACCTGCATGATTAAGCTTTTTCGTAGTGTGTGCTTTGAAGTATACACTTTGGAGCATTAACAGTCGCTATTTTCACCCCGTCAGGGCAATCGCATATGCGCAGAATCAGTCAGGATGCGCTTCGGCTTTTTCAACCCACACCAGTCCTATCCCCGTCATTCCGGCAAAAGCCGGAATGATGGGTTTTTTGCGTAGGTTGGGTAAGCGAAGCGCAACCCGACAATCGTAATAGGCGGCGCGTAGCGCCGGAAGATAAGTACCGTCGGGATGCGCCGCTTCGCGGCTTTCCCAACCTACGCCCCGCCACTCTCCCCCCTCGTCATTCCCACGAAGGCGCACTACTGTCCAGGATAATTTTTCAAATTTCATGAGAATAAAGAAGCTTGTCGTAGATCGCCTCCGGCTCGATTTCCAGTTTGACGGCTTCGTCCCGGTCATTGACCTTGACCGGGATAAAGGAGAAACACACCGGAATTTCCGGGGCCGCTTCATAGAGCACATGAAGCTTGATTCCTTGCGTATTCCGGGTTCGGGTCTCTTTCGTCCAGGCGTCGAAACCTCGTCTTTTCAGAGTGAAACTCGTTGAGTCGAGCCGATAGAGGATGTCTTTCATCTCGGTGCGCAAATGGCGATGCGCCTGATTCATCAGCGCCCGCACGATGTCCGCGAGGGGCTCCGGGTGGCGGGTGGCATTGGCGTCGGAGAGTGTCGAGCGGCGCAGGGTTCGCGTCCCCAGGTGGTAGTGGTGCTTACTCTGGCTGTTGTAACCGGCTTCCAGCACACGAAGCGAACTCGCGCCGCTGAGTTGGGCATAGACCATCGCGGTCAGATGCGCCCAGCTATCGAATCCCTTGCTTATTTCCGCTCAACGTTCCATCAGCCACCGCAGCAAGGCGTCCATGGCGGGTTTGCCCGAAAGCGAGCGCGGATCGTTGATCAGGAAGACGACGATCCAGCGTTTTCCGGTGTTGTCGATTGCGTAACCGGCCAGCGCGCGAACGTTTCCGAGATATCCGGTCTTCATGTGAGCGCGTCCGGCGGCCTGATGGCCGGTCAGCCTTTTCTGGAGTGTCCCGTCGATGCCGGCCAAGGGGAGTGAGCTGATCAGTTCCGGCATCACCGGGCTTTGCCATGCGGCAAGGAGCAGACGCGCGAGGCTTTCCGCCGAAACGCGTTCCTTTCGCGACAGGCCGGAACCGTTATCGAGCGCCAGTTCCGGCAGGACGAGGCCCTTGCCGGACAACCAGGCGCGGACGGCGCGGCGCGCTCCTTCAGGCGTGGCCGGCCGCGCGGCGTCGAGCGTCAGAAACACCTGGCGGGCCATCACGTTGTTGCTGAACTTGTTGATCTCGCGGACGATTTCGCCGAGCGCCGGAGATTCATGCACGGCGAGGACACGGGCGCCGGCGGGTACAAATCCGTTGCGGACTTGCCCGCGCCATGTTCCGCCCAGTTCCTGCCAGAGCGCGCGGAAAAGCCGTTCGGTCTGAAAATCGGCGGCCCAGGGGGAGAGATTCAGCGCCTTGTCGCCGCAACTGGTCGGGTAGACGCCGCGAAATACGATGATCTCGCCTTCCAGCTCGATCTTCAGCCGTTCGCGCCAGTCGCCGCAACTGCCGCTGCCTGGCGTCAGTAGATTGCGCATCAGGCGATCGACGCCCGGCGTCTCGGGCCACACCTCGATCCGCGCGTTTTCATTGTCCGGACGCAGCGTGAAACTCAGGCTTTTCAGGTTGATCATCAAGGCATCCGGCCCGGCATTGTAGGGTCGTAAGGGTTCGCTGTCGAACTCCGCCGGATCGTGCGGGGGAAGGGAAAACGCGCCGCGGTCGAGCACCAGATCGCCTTCGATTTCACGCACGCCCCGCGCCCGCAGTTGGCGCAGAAACAGCCAGAACTGCTCCAGCGCCAGGCGTGGATCACCACTGCCGCGCAGATACAGATCGCCGTTGAGTCGTCCATCGACAAGAGGACGGTCGGCCAGCGCCTCGGTTTTCCACGTATGGGCCGGCCCCAGAATTTCCAGGGCGGCATAGGTGGTCAGCAGCTTCATGACCGAGGCCGGATTCATCGGCGCGCGCGCGTTGTGGCTGATTAGCGGGGCGGCTTCATCCGTGCCGTGAACCAGCACGGCGACACTTTTCAAAGGAATACCAGCCTCCTTGAGCGCGCTGGCGACCGGCGCGGGCAGCCCTTCCGCCAGTGCAGGCTGACCAGTGGCGAGGCCACAGAGGACGATGAGACGCGAAAGAGCGATCAGGAGGCGCCGGGTCGAGGTGTGAATATCTGTTTTTGTCATGCGTAAGGTTAGCGGTATGATGGCGAACTTCGGCATCATAGAGCAGCAATTCTGTAAGGCAAGGTTAAATCATGAGTGAACATCGTCGGCATCAGCGTGTCCGGTTCAATGTACAGCCGCTTGTCCGTTTGGGCCAGGCAGGCAGAACCGGGCTTGGTCGGCTGGAAAATCTGTCGCTCGGCGGGTTGATGGTGCGCTCGGAGCAGCCATTGAAGATCGGAGAAGCCTTCGGCTGCGAATTTTCCGTTTTGAGTTCGGTCTTGATCGATATTTCCGCGGTCGTCGTGGGTTGTGTGGGCGAACTCTATAGCACCCGCTTCCAGTTGGGGCCCGTCAGCGAGCAACTGCTGAAGGATGAGATTGCCGCTTCCCTGTCCAGCGGCAAGGGTTCTGTTCTCAGCCTGAATAAACTCCAGGAACGTCAGGTAATGCGCGTGATTGGAGGACTCAATGGGAGCTTGAGCATCGATTTCATGCATGGTTTGAAAGTGGGCGTGGATGAAATTGACCTGTCACAGGTGACGGACATCGATTCCGCCGGGGCCGAACTATGCCGGACTGCCGCGCAGACTTACCAGATTAATATTGTTCGCCCCAACTGCCCTGTCAGCAACGAAATAGCGACGATTGCCGGCTGGTTGAACGCCTGATCTAGAACAGGTTGGCGACGACGACCCGGTCGCGTTCCTGCAGCCGGGTCAGTCCCCTGATCGCTTCCTGCGTGGCGCCGTTAATCCGGCCGTGCTCAAGGAAACGCTCGATGGTCTCCGGCAGTGGGTAGAGAGACTCGTTCCATGCCTCGCGGAACATCGTTTCCGTCGTCCGCTCGCAACCCAGTTTCCCCGTCTTCAAGCGGACAAAGGTCACCGTCTGTCCGTCACGTCGAACGACGATGGCCGTTTCATGCTGCGGGTTGGTTACGATCATGAGTAAATCCTACCAGTTTCCTGTGGGCGGCGGAATCGTACTATTCGTAATGATAAGGAAATATAAGGAAATCGCACGATAAAATAGCCGTGATTTTGAAAGGATAAGGAAATCATGAGACTTTGCGTTCCCGTGCGCGCTCCCAATGGCCTTGAGTCATGTATCGAACCGCACTTGCCCAACGCCCGACATCTGCTTTTTTTCGATACCGACACGCGCGACATCCGGCATGTTGATTTGCTTGCACAGCAGGAACATCAGGAAGATGAGGCCGAAGCGCCGCAATTCGATGTCGTTCTGTGCGGAAGTGTCAACAAGGCCACCAAGGACGTTTTGGCCGAGAGAGGAATCATCGCTTTGGGCACGGAAGCCCAAACAGCAGGCGAGGCGATCGCCGAATTCGAAACGGTCAATCTGGCGGCTGGTCCGGCGGGAGATCCTGGCCTTCGGAGCCATGACCTCAAGCATTCAATCCGCTGTCGCGGCGGATGCGCCAGGCATAAAACGGAAAGCTGCGATGCCTGCGATCAGCCAGAGGACGTCCTTCCCGGAAAAATGCGGGCCGAGGTACTGCGGATTGCGGTGAGCAGCCAGAACCGCAAAACGGTCAGCGACCACGCCGGTCGCTGCCGCAAATTCTGGGTGTATGAAATTCGCGGGAATAAAGTTGACAACAAGAGCCTGCGCGAACTGACGCTGGAACAGACGCTGTACTCTTCGAGTCTGGGGGGCGGCCATCCGCTGGACGACGTCCACGTGATGATCACCGCCGGAATGAGTCCCTTCCTGTATCAGCGCCTTCAGCAAGGCGGCATCAAGCCATACGTAACCGATGAAGCCCTTCCGGACAGAGCGGTTCAGATGTTGCTGGAAAGAGTGGCGCAGCTATAAATGACGACGGGGACCGAAGTCCCCGCCGGCTTTTCTTTGGTGACAAGGCTCAAGCAGCCTCGGCAGCGGCCTTAAGCGGCCATTGCGAAACGCTCATCATTGGCGTTTATGGATTTGCGCGGATTACGTCCGTCGCCTCTCGGGTTGCCTGCTCACCTTTGCTCGCCCTGTCGAAGCCAAGTACACCCCCACCCCAACGCACTCCGGCCGAATGCGCTTGGGTGGAGGTGGCGGGAATCGAACCCGCGTCCAAAACGTCTCCAGTTCGCCGGAATTACAACCGTGCCCACAGTATGAGGCCGCAAGCCGGCTTTTTCAAGAAAGATAGGAAGGGAATGTTGTAACAGAGCGTTTGCATTGCAATCTGGTCACTATTTTTACCTCGCCATTCCCGCGAAGGCGGGAATGGCGATGATCGGGCCGCCGCGGTAGCCCCAAAAAGGAGCAGCGTATAATGCGCCCTTCCGCGAGCGCGCTTACACTATCCGCCAATGCGCATCCTGTTGGTCAAAACCTCGTCCCTGGGCGATGTCATTCACAACCTCCCGGTCGTCAGCGACTTGAAACGCCAGTTTCCCGAGGCGCTCATCGACTGGTGCGTCGAGGAAGCGTTCACCGACATCCCGCGCCTGCATCCGGCGGTTGACCAGATCATCCCGGTGGCCATCCGGCGCTGGCGCAAATCCTTGTTCAGCGGCGCGACCTGGAGCGAGATCGGCACTGTCCGGCAAGCTCTCGGCAGCAAGAACTACGATGCGGTTCTCGACACGCAAGGGCTGATTAAAAGCGGATTGATTACTTTCTTCGCCAAAGGGCCGTGCTACGGCTACGCCGCCGAGGTGGCGCGCGAACCACTGGCGTCCTGGTTCTACGACAAAACTTTCGTCATTCCGCCCAACGCCCACGCCGTCGAGCGTAACCGCTGGTTAAGCGCCGCGGTCTTCGACTATCCGGTCGATCTGCCGCTCGACTATGGAATTATTGCCCCCGAGCTTGATTTCCCCTGGTTGCCGGAGGGTCGTCGGGCCGTGTTGCTCACGGCGAGCAGCCGCGACGATAAGCTCTGGGACGAAGATCGCTGGATGGCAGTTACCCGGCATCTCGTCGAACAGGGCCTCTCACCCGTGCTGCCGTGGGGCAGCGAGCGCGAGCGGCAGCGCGCCGAACGCATCGTCGCCGCGAGCATCGGGGCCGTCCTTGCACCTAAGTTGTCGCTACGCGAGCTGGCCGCGCTGATCGGCCACGCGGAACTCGCCGTCGGCGTCGACACCGGCCTGGTTCATTTGTCCACGGCGCTTGGCGTCCCGACCATTGCTCTTTACGTGGCGACCGATCCCGCCCTGACCGGCGTTTACGGCACACGGAATTTCCGCAATCTCGGCGGCCCCGGCCGCGCCCCCGGCGTGGATGAGGTCATGGCCGCCATCGCGCAAGAGTTGCCGAAGGAGCGGCATCGATGAACCGCCTCATCTATTCCCTGGTGTTCTATCTCGTCCAGCCGCTCATCTGGTGCCGGCTTGCCTGGCGGGCGCGACGGCAGCCCGACTACCTGCGCCACCTCGGCGAGCGTTACGGTTTTTACCTTGGGCGTCCGACGACCCCCTTGCTCTGGCTGCATGCCGTCTCGGTCGGCGAGACGCGCGCCGCCGAACCGCTGATCAAGGCCTTGCTTGCCGACTATCCAGAGCATTCGCTCCTGCTCACGCACATGACGCCGACCGGCCGCGCCGTCGGCGCCGAATTCATCGGCAAGTACGGAGAACGTCTGTTGCAAGCCTATTTGCCCTACGACCTGCCCGACGCCTGCGCGCGCTTCCTCGACCACTTCAAGCCGCGCATCGGACTGTTGATGGAAACGGAAATCTGGCCGAACCTGATTGCTGCCGCCAATATGCGCACGCTTCCGGTGCTGCTGGTCAATGCCCGTTTGTCGGCCAAATCGCAGCGCGGTTATCAGCGCCTCCTACCCTTGATCCGGCCCACCATGAAAAAACTCGCGGTGGTGGCGGCGCAAACCTCGGCCGACGCGTCCCGGCTGGAAAGCATCGGCGCGCAGAACATACATGTGACGGGCAACCTCAAGTTCGATGTCACGCCCGCTGCGGAAAAACTGCAACTCGGCGCCGACTGGCGGCGCGCGCTCGACGGCCGTCCGGTCTGGCTGGCCGCCAGCACGCGCGAGGGCGAGGAAGCCTTGATTCTCGACGCCTTCGCCCGCCTTTACAGCTTGGATAGGCCCGACGCCTTGCTGCTACTGGTTCCGCGTCACCCACAACGTTTCGACGAGGTAGCCGCGCTGCTTGAGGAACGCAAGCTGACTTTCTGCCGACGCGGTTCCGGGCAATTCCCCACGCCGGAAACGCGCGTCTGGCTCGGCGACAGCATGGGCGAGATGCCCGCCTATTTCGCGCTCGCCGACCTCGCCCTGATCGGCGGAACGCTACTACCCTTCGGCGGCCAGAATTTGATTGAGGCCGCTGCCTGCGGCTGCCCGGTGCTGGTCGGGCCGCACACCTACAATTTCACCCAGGCCACCGAGGACGCGCTGGCCTGCGGCGCGGCGCGGCGCATTGCCGATGCCGGGGAGGCAATGCAAACGATGAAAAACCTGTTGGCGGATCAGGCCGCGCTGGCGGCGATGCGCGAGGCGGCGGTGGCGTTTTCCCAGGCGCATCGCGGAGCGACGGCGAGGACGATGGCGCTGGTCAGGGAATTTATTCCGGCGGGGCGGGCTGCATCAACAAAACCTGCATCGCTGCATAGGTTGGGGTGAGTGAAACGAACCCCAACATTGGGATGACTCATTGGCTGCTGTGTTGGGGTTCGCAAGCTCACCCCAACCTATGTGCTACGAATTTCGTAGAGATGTTGCAAGAAGAAACTACGAACATCGAAGGATGTCAAAACATCCTCAATCGCTATTCGGACTTCGCTTGCGCATGGCGCGGGAAAGCGCGGGGATGGCTCAGGACAAGCTGGGGGTTTTGATTGGTCTGGACGAGGGATGCAGCAGCGCGAGAATCAGCCGCTATGAGACAGGGATTCATGAAGCGCCGTTCAAAGTTGCCGAAAGTCTGGCTGCCGCGCTCAATGTGCCTGTCGCCTATTTTTACTGTCCTGATGACGTATTAGCCGAATTTCTGCTGCTATTGCATGGTCTATCACCTAAAAAGCAAAAAAAGCTGTTGAACCATTTGTTAAATCCCCGGAAACCGGGTTAAACGGTTAGCTTATAGCCCGCAACATAGCCGCAGTTCACCACGAACATCCCGTTCCTGCGCAAGTCAGCATCACCGCCCCTCAAACAGCGGATTGATCTGTTCCAAATCATCCTCGCTCAAGGTTCCAATCGCCGCCTTCAAATCAAGTTGCGCGAGGAGCGTATCAAATCGCGCCTTGGCCAGATCGCGGCGGGTGACGTAAACCTGTTGTTCGGCGTTGAGCACGTCGATGTTGATACGCACGCCGACGTCGTAGCCGAGCTTGTTGGATTCCAGCGCGCTGATGCTTGACACCAGCGCGGCGCGGAGCGCCTGGACTTGCGCCAGGCCGTTGACCACGCCGAGGAAGGACTGCTGCGCGTCAAGCCGCGCCGCGCGGCGGGCGTTTTCCAGCGTCGATTGGGCGGCGCTGCGGTTGGCGATCGCCTCGCGGGTTCTCGAACTGACCAAGCCGCCCTCATAAATCGGGATCGAGAGTTGCAGACCGATGTTGCGCACGTCGGTTTCCAGGCTGGAATTACTGGAAGATGAGGATGCCGTACTGTTCCGGCCATAATTGGCGACGACATCGAGCGTCGGGTAATGACCGCCGCGCGCGCGCTCGACCTCGCGCTGCGCGACTTCAAGCGCGGCCTGCCGCGCCAGGACCAGGTAATTGTCATTTTCGGCGGCGGCAACCCATTGTTCCATGCTCGCCGGTTGCGGCGGCAGGAGTTTGGCGTCGGCGCGCAAGCGGGCCAGTTCGCCGATTTCCTTGCCGACGATGACGCGCAAGGCGTAGCGCTTGACTTCGAGTTCGTTCTCGCCCGCCAACTCCTGCGCGCTGGCCAGATCGAAGCGCGACTGCGCTTCATGGGTATCGGTAATGGTGGTCGTGCCGACTTCGAAATTCTTCCTGGCCTGCGCCAGTTGCAAGGCGATGGCTTCCTTGTTGGAGCGCACCGCCGAGAGATTTTCCTGCGCGTACAACACGTCGAAATAGGCTTGCGCGACGCGCAGAATCAAGTCTTGCGCTTCCTGCGCGAAAACCGCCTCGGCCTGCACGACCTGCCATTTGGACTGTCCGTACTGGACGATGTTTTGCCAGCGGAACAAGGGCTGGGTCAGGCTGACGTTATAGGCATGCGTGTTGTAGTCATTGCGCCACGAAGGCTGGCTGTCGTTGTGATAGCGGTTTTCGTTCCACACCGTTCCGGCCGTCGCGCCGAGGACAGGCAACAGGCCGGCCAGTCCCTGCGGCAGCTTTTCCCGCCCCGCCTCGACCGTCGCGCGCGCGGCGGCATACTGCATGTCGTTGGCCAGCGCCTCGCGGTACACCTGCACGATATCGACGGAGAATGCCTGAACGGAAAAAAAGGCCAGCCCCAGCAGGAGTGAGAATCTGGAGAGTTTTCGGACGCAGGGGCTTGCCCCTACACCCGGTTTCCTGGATTCCCGCTTTCGCGGGAATAACGAGGTGGAAATAGACCGCATGAAAACCCTTGTTTGTCCGCTTGTTGTCCGGTTCAGTCAGAAAACGAATTTTTTCTGCCGCGTGGCGTTGACCAAGGGAACAAGCACGGTTTCGAACAGGTTTTCGCTGCTGAAGGCGTTTTCATCGGTACGCCTGACCCGTTGCACCTCCATCGACGGCGCCTCGCCGACAACGGCGATCAGCCGGCCGCCGATCTTCAACTGGCGCAGCAGCGTATCGGGCAACACCGGCAAGGATCCGGAAACGACGATCGCGTCATACGGCGCGTAAAGATCCCATCCCTGGGAGGCGTCGCCCAGATCGACGCTGACATTGGTGACATTGGCCTGGCGCAGATTGCGGCGCGCCTGATCAACGAGTTCCGGATCGATTTCGACGGTGTACACGAATTCGGCTTTTGCGGCCAGCAGGGCGGCCATGTAGCCGCTGCCCGCGCCGATCTCAAGCACCTTGTCGGTGTTTTTGATCGCCAGCTCCTGCAACAGGCGCGCCTCGATGCGCGGAGCCAGCAGCGTCTGTCCGGGCTTGACGCCATTCTTCAAGGGAATCTCGATGTCGGCAAAAGCCAGCTCCTTGTACTCCGCGGGAACGAAATCCTCTCGCTTGAATTCATTCAATAGCACCAGAACGTCCGGGTCGAGCACGCCCCCAGGACGAATTTGCTGCTGGATCATGTTGAAACGCGCTTTTTCGGTATTCATCGCCACGGCCGCCATCTCGTTCCCCATCTGAATGTTTCATCGTTGAAAACAAAAGAAAGATTATACCTTGCGTCGACGCAGTGACCGGCGATTTGGAAATGGGATCCCCCTCCGTGCTACATTATCTTTTCCGTGGAAATCCCAACACTACCAGCCCGCCCTCCAGATGGACATAAAACGATTCCGGGAAGTAACCCGGCAAATTGAGCAATATTCACGCCGCGATCCGGGAGGGCGTGGATTTGTCACACACGCTCCGCCTGATTTGCTCATGCCGGCCGCCGAAGCGCTGGCGACGGGGAAGCGCGTGATCATCGTCACGGGATTTTGCATTCGATCGAGAATGATCGGCGAAACGGACGGTCCCCCTGGCGCGCTGGCGCTGGCCAGCGCCTTGTGCCGGCTGGGGATGGAGGTCGTGCTGCTGACCGACGGATATAGCGCGCCGCTGCTGGCGGCGGGTTTGAAGGTCAGCGGAAGCGATATCCCTGTGGTTCCGGTGGTTCTCCTGGGCGAAGCGCAGGAAGAGGCCGACGCCGCTATTGACTCGCTCCTGGCCTCGTTTACGCCAAGCCATGTCGTGGCTATCGAACGTCCGGGCAATGCGGTCGACGGCCATCGCTATTCAATGCGGAAAGAGCTTCTCGACGATCTCGTCGCCTCGGCCGACCGCCTTCTGGCGCCTCCCGGAGGACGCAACTATACGACCCTGGCCATCGGCGATGGCGGCAACGAGCTGGGTCTCGGCAGTCTGCGCGATGATCTCAGCGGACAGGTTGAGCACGGCGAGACGATTTTCAGCGCCACGGCGGCCGACCACGTGATTCCCGCCGGCATCTCGAACTGGGGCGCTTACGCGCTGGCGGCGGCCCTGTCCTTGCTGGCAGGCAGACTGCTGATTCGCACGCCGCAACATGAACGCTCGGTGCTCGCAGCGATGGTCGCGGCGGGCGCCGTGGATGGCTGTACGAAACAATGCGCGCTTTCGGTGGATGGCATCGCCTGGGACGACTACGCAAGCACGCTCGATGCCATTTATCGCGAAACCTGTGCCGGACTGGATATGACCCCCCGGAATTAAACATACACCCGACAAGGAGACCCTCATGACTCATCTGTTCGAACCCCTCGCTCTGCGTGATCTTGTCCTGCGCAATCGCATCGCTGTCCCCGCCATGTGCCAGTATTCGGCGCAGGACGGTCTGGCCAACGACTGGCATTTCGTGCATTACGGCACGCGCGCCATCGGCGGCGCCGCACTGATCATCAGCGAAGCGACCGCTGTCGTTCCAGAGGGGCGTATCAGCCCCGCCGATCTCGGCTTGTGGGACGACAGTCAGATCGAACCCCTCGCGCGCGTCGTCCGTTTCGCTCAGGAGTACGGCAGCCCGATGGCGGTGCAGCTCGCTCACGCCGGCAGAAAAGCCAGTGTCGGGCGCGGCTGGGAAGCGCAAACGCCGATTCCGGTCAACAAAGGGGGATGGCCACCCGTCGGTCCGTCGCCGATCCCATTTTCCAGCGCGCATACCACACCAGTCGAACTTGACGTGGCAGGTATCGAGGCGATCGTCAGTCGGTTTGCCGCTGCCGCGCAACGCGCGCACGCTGCCGGATTCTCGGCGGTCGAAATCCATGCCGCGCACGGCTATCTGCTGCATCAGTTCCTTTCGCCGCTTTCCAACCAGCGCGCCGACAGCTACGGCGGCAGCTTCGCCGGGCGCACGCGACTGGTCATCGAAGTCGTCGACACGGTGCGAGCGGTGTGGCCGGAGCGTCTGCCCTTGATCGTGCGCCTGTCGGCGACCGACTGGGTCGACGGCGGCTGG
The DNA here is from genome assembly GCA_025997075.1 of Betaproteobacteria bacterium. Classification (GTDB taxonomy): domain Bacteria; phylum Pseudomonadota; class Gammaproteobacteria; order Burkholderiales; family Rhodocyclaceae; genus Propionivibrio. The sequence continues at coordinate 16,566 of BNUC01000061.1, forward strand.
ACGCCGGAGGAAACGGTCGACTTGAGTCGCGTGCTGAAGACGCACGGCGTCGACCTGATCAACGTGTCGAGCGGCGGCACCGCGCCCGATGCACGGATCCCGGACGGTCCCGGTTTTCAGACCGGATTTGCCGAACGCGTGCGCCGCAAAGCGGAGATCCCATGCGCCGCCGTCGGCAGGATTACCTCGCCGGCCCAGGCCGATCACATCATCCGCAGCGGCCAGGCCGACATGGTCCTGCTCGGTCGTGAAATCCTGCGCAACCCCTACTGGCCGATGACCGCCGCGCATGAACTCGGCCAGGCCGCCGACTGGCCCGCGCAATATCTGCGCGCCGCACCGAGAGGGTCGGTGGCGCGCTGAACATCCTCTCTATTTTGGGTCATCATCGTAAAACCAACTCCGGTTTGAAACCCCGCCCGTAAGAAAGGTGGGAGCCATACCCCGGCCTGAAGGCCGGGGTTTCGGCGACCGTTTTGGGAGGGGATGCAAACCCCTTCCAAAACACCTTAGACCGACAGGCCTGAAGGCCTGTCGCTAATTTCTTGCTGTCTCTGATCGGGCGTTCGCAAGGCGCCGTCGCGTCCAGTCCCCAAGCTTTCGTTTGGCCCCAGTCCGCCGACGATATACTCACCGGTGTCGGGAGGTTTCGTTTGCGTATTTCCAACTCACGATGCTAGAACGGAATAGCCAGGGCAAAGTGGATTTGCAGTTTGCCGGTCCGTTGGCCATAGGCCAGATCAACGCCAATCGGGCCGGCCGGACTTTTCCAGCGCACGCCCAGACCGTAACCGACGGCTGGATCGAGGTCGCCGGGACGATCCGCCGCATCGCCAGCGTCGACAAATGCGGCGATGCCCCAGGTTGAAGAAATCCAGTGCGTCGCCTCGACGCTCGCCACGGCGAGATAGCGTCCGCCGACCGTCGCCGATCCTTCCTTGACACCAAGGCTCCGGTAGGAATATCCACGGACCGATCCGGCGCCGCCGGCACGGAACAGATAGTCCTGCGGGATGCCATTTCGAGAGGGAGCGAGAGTCGCTCCGGCCTCCATACGCACGGCGAGCGAATCGAGTTCTCCGATGGGAAAGTATTGCAGCCAGCGGCTGTGCAACCGGACGAAATTCTGGTCCGAGAGCAATGCCTTGGAGCCGCCGCCGATCTGAGCCTGCAACACGGTTCCTTGGCGCGGATCGAGCGGATTGTCGACGTGCCGCCAGGTCCACCGAGCGTTCGCTGCCAAGGCTTTGTTGATGCTTTCCTCTTCCCCGTCCGGACGCAGCCGTTCGCGTTCCCAATTGAGCGACAGGCGCTGTTCGATGCTGCCGCGCGGCGAGGTCGTCTGTACGCTGAAAGCGTGGTGGTTCGTGCGCAGACCCTGAATATCGGTCGCTTCGGCCATCAGGCCGAAAGCGTTGCGTCGGTTCCTGTCATCCGGCGGCAGAGTGACATCGGCGTAGGCCACCTGCTGTTTCTGTTCGATACGCAGGCCGCTGTCGAGAATCCATGCCTGGTTGAACAGGTTCGGCGTGTGATAGGTCGCCTCGACGCGCGCGCCGGTGTTCGAACTGACGCCGGCGCCAAAACCCAGGCGATGCGCGGGACGTTCCCGGACATCCACCTTGACCGGCACGGTCAGTGTCCCGTCCTCGCCCTCGATCGCGCCGTCGCGGTCAAGAAAAACGCGGGCGACGGCAAAGTAAGGCGTGGCAAGAAGCGCGCTTTGCAGCGCCGCGAGGCTTTCCTCCCGGTAGGGCTCGCCAGCCTTGACGGCATGGTTGTAGCGCACGATCAATGAAGACGGATAACGATACAGGCCGGTGGTGTACAGGGGACCGAAACGGTACGGCGGACCGGCGTCGTAGCGAACCCTCAAATGAGCCTGCTGCGTTTTCGCGTCGATTTCGGCTTCACTGTCAACCAGACGCGCGTCGGCGTGAACGACAGCGAGCAGTTCGGACAACACCTGCTGCTTGGCCTCGCTCCAGTCCTGCTGCCGAAACGGGCGGTCGGCGGGCAGGCGCCACTGCGTCATGAGCGACTCACGCTTATCCGTGGCGACCGGGCCATCAATGTCGATCGCTACGTCAACGACGCGGGTGCGCGGTCCGGGGTCGACACGCACGCGCAATGTCCCTTCCGCCTCGGAGACCGTGAAGCCGGGGGAAAAATAGCCTTCGGTGGCCAACATTTCCGCCAGCATGGCCTGCAAACGCTGTGGCGTGGGAGACTCCTCGGGCAGATAGGGCGTCATCAGCGCAACAAGCTCGTCCGGCCCTTCCAGAACGATGGCTGGCGACGCGGCGGATGCGGCAAACGCAGCAGGCACGGCCAGCATCAATAACACGGGAATGTAAGGGCGGGGAAATTTGCAATGCGCGAGCATCGGTTTATTCTACCGGTAAGTCCATAGGGTCCGGCGAATCTGCCTGGAGAATCGGGCTATTGACTTTCATGATGATCGATATAGGAGACCTGTACCATGCAACTTACAACCACACCCAGCCTGGAAGGCCAACGCATCGTTCGCTACTGTGGCATCGTCGCGGGCGAGGCCATTCTCGGCGCCAACATTTTGAAGGATATGTTCGCCGGCATTCGCGATTTTGTGGGCGGGCGTTCAGGATCGTATGAAAAGGAACTGCGCAAGGCGCGCCGGATCGCGCTCGAAGAGCTGGCGGAACAAGCCGCCGAACTGGGCGCCAATGCCGTGGTCGGTATCGACATCGATTACGAAGTGCTCGGCGAAAAGAACGGCATGCTGATGGTCACGGCGAGCGGCACGGCGGTTGTCACGGAGTGATCGGTGGCGGTACAAAATCCACATCGTGAGTTCATGTATCGTTTCTAACGGTTCAATTTGGACTTGCGAGATTGACCTCTGCGGGGCGAAGGTCTTGCTGTATCAGTTTCCGGAAGATATTTCCGGGCTGCATCGTCATGCAAGCACATACTCAGCCAATAGCATTCGGGACACCAGCTACCCTTCAGAATAGAGTTGGGCGTAGCCATCCAGTGATGCCCACGTTTGCACTCCCATTGGAGTTTATGCTGAACTCCCTTGTACTCGTCAGCGAGACACTTTCCCCCACGATCCAGCGTGGTTGATTTGAGCAGTTGCAGGCGTTGTGCGCGACGCTGTTGTTCGGCACACTCCCGGCACCAGAATCCTTTTTGGACTTTCGCCGGCCTTGACCACCATTCATGCCCCTCTGAACATCGCCAGAGCAAATTTTCCCGGGCACAGTGATATTCATGGGACAGGCACACTCCCCCATGTTGACGAGCAATTTCTTGCATCTTGTCGATACCAAGACGGAGCTGGTCGTTTTTGCATTCCGGGCACCAGGCTCCTAACAGGATGCGATGGGCCGGGGCTTTCCAGATGTGCCCGGCACATTGCCATTTGAGGTGTTCACCGGCATTGCGGTAATTTTTAGATAAACACAGGCCACCCCTTGCCTGAGCTGCTGCCTGTAGTTTTTCTATACCCAGACGATGATTATCATAGGCACACCGGGAGCACCAGTGACCCTCCTTGACAACGCTTGTCCAATCAGATTTCCACACATGACGGTTGGCGCAACGTCATTCGATTGGGGAATCATAGCGGGAACAGTTTTGGAAAGGCATTTCCCGCCCCTTGCCTGGGCGGCTGCGCGGGCCTTGTCCAACCTTTCGTTTTCCTGCTTTAGCTGGCGGCATGTCGGGCACCAGTGCCCACGTTGCACATTGCTTGGTGTTGATTGCCAAACATGGTTCTTCTTGCAACGCCAGTCTAATTTCTGGTGCGCATTCAGATATTCCTTGGAAACACACGCGCCTCCATGCAGACGCGCAAGTTTTTGCATGGCGCCCAGTCCCAAACGACGCGGATCCGGTTTCATCTCGGGAAGTTTCATGGATCGTTATTTGTCTCAGAAAACAGAGGAATCGTACGCTACCATGTCCGGATTGCAGTGCGTTATTTGCGCAACATGCGCAGCCCATTGAAAACGACCAGCAGACTGGCTCCCACGTCGGCAAATACGGCCATCCAGAGGGTCGCCTGCCCGCTTAACGCCAGTGTGAGGAATACCAGCTTGATGCCGAGCGCCAGTACGATGTTCTGTTTCAATATCGTCGCCGTGAATTGGCTCAGTCTGATGAAGCGCGCCAGTTTGCGCGGGTCGTCGTCCATGATGGCGACGTCCGCCGTTTCCAGGGCGGTGGCCGTGCCGGCGGCTCCCATGGCAAAACCAATGTGGCCGTCATCACCACCCTGAACGCACAGATAGCCCTTCTTGAAAAGCGTCTTCAAGAAAAAATCGGGAAACAATCGGTCTATCAATTGCTCACCAGCGTACCGGGTATCGGTCAGGCGCTGGCCACCACAATCCTGCTTGAGACCGGGCCGATTGATCGCTTCGCCTCTGTCGGCAACTACGCTTCCTACGCGCGTTGCGTCGATATTAACCCGGCAATTCAATAGATTCATTAAGCGGCATATTGAATTTTTGGGTGTTTGAAATAAGCCATAACCCGTTTGGGTTGAAGTTGCAATTTCTTCATGGCTCCCCGTACTTTTGACTCCA